>JBKOWB010000273.1:0-11905 GCA_046724195.1 Actinomycetota bacterium | reverse complement strand
TACCCGCTGGCGATGACGTTCACGCTGGTCTACACGGCCGAGCACTACGTCGTCGACGTGCTCGTCGGCTGGGTCTACGTGGCGGCGACGTTCCTGCTCGTTGCGCTGGCCGAGCGGCGGTGGCGGTCCCGCCGATCGGGCGACGCGCCGACGGTTAAGCCAGCGAGTCCCGTACGTTAAATTGTCGAAGTGACTGACGAGCGAGAACCGATCCGGGTCGGCGTCCTTGGCGCCCGGGGCCGCATGGGGCTCGAGGTGTGCAAGGCCGTGGACGCGGCCGACGACCTCGAGCTGGTGGCCATGATCGACCAGGGTGACTGGCTGTTCAACGCCTCCGACGCGGGTGCCCAGGTGCTCGTCGACTTCACCACCCCCGACGTGGTCATGGACAATCTGCACTGGGCCGTCGACCAGGGCATCAACACGGTTGTCGGCACCACCGGCTTCACCGAGCAGCGCCTGGATCGGGTGCGCGGCTGGCTGACGCACAAACCCGATGTCGGCGTCATCATCGCGCCGAACTTCGGCATCGGCGCGGTGCTCATGATGCAGTTCGCGGCGAAGGCGGCACGCTACTACGACTCCGTCGAGATCGTCGAGATGCACCACCCGCGCAAGCTGGACGCCCCGAGCGGCACGGCGGCGCACACCGCGCGGCTGATCGCCGCGGCGCGGGCAGATGCCCAGCGTGGCCCGATGCCCGATGCCACGAAGGAGGAGCAAGCCGGCGCGCGCGGCACCGACATCGACGGCGTGCGGGTACACGCCGTGCGGGCCGCGGGGCTAGTGGCCCACCAGGAGGTCATCTTCGGTACGGAGGGAGAGATCCTGACCATCCGCCACGACTCCCTCGACCGGGCCTCGTTCATGCCGGGCGTGCTGCTGGCCGTACGGTCGGTGCTGAACCGCCCGGGCCTGACCGTCGGCATCGACGAGCTGCTCGACTGACCGTTCCCTGCGCCCCGGATCTTGGAGCGTGCTGGCCCCCATCGAGGCCGTTTCGCTCCAAGATTTCGAGGACTCGCTTCTAGGCCGGGTCGCCGTCCTCGAGCCCGACGTGCAGGCGCAACTGCGGCACCAGCATGTCGTCGACGTCCAGCGCGCGGGTCGCGCCGTCCGGCTCCCAGCCGGTCGAGCCGAGGAACTTGCGCATCGCCGGATCCGCCTCGTACACCCAGGCCACCGCGGACTTGAAGCCGTCGGAGCGCCACATGTCCACGCACGCGGCGAGCAGCCGGCTGCCGTGTCCGCGCCGCCCCCAGCGCGGCTCCACCAGAAGGTCCGTGATGGCCACCACGTCCGCGCCTAGCGGCCGCTCATCCGGGGCGAGTGCCTGCTCGTCGGCGGGACCGCTGGCCCCGAAACCGACCACGTACGACGACTCGCCCTGTTCGACTGCGATCAGTACCCGGTGCCGCTCCGACGGCGCGTCGCTGATCGCCTCGCGCCAGCCGCGAGCGAGGTAGGCCTCGTCGAGGTTCGCGAGCACATGCGGCGGAAACAGCCGACGGTATGCCGTCCTCCAGGTGGAGAGCTGGATGCGCGCGATCTCGTCGGCGTCCTCCGGACGCGCCGGTCGCACGTAGCCTATTGCCATATCCGGCAGCCTACTTGTCATTCCAAGCTTGCCGCATATCGGACCTCGGGTAGCGCGGCTGAGCCACCGGCAGGGGTGTAGACGTCACGGTCGCCGTCGGGCGCCATCCCGGCACGTTCGTAGAACCGCCGGGCGCGATGGTTGTCCTCGAGCACCCAGAGCCGGAATTCGGGGTAGCCGGCCGCCGCGAGCGCTTCCCGAGCCGCGGCCATCAGGGCTCGCCCGGCGCCGGTGCTCCATCGATCCGGATCGACGTAGATGGCGTACAGTTGGCCGATCGCCGGGTCGTACGTGTCCTGCTCCTGCTGCAGGAGGTACGGCCCGAACGACGCGAATCCGACGATCGTGCCGCCGTCGTCGGCCACCACCGTCCGCGCACCGGGGGGCGTCGAGCGGCTCCGGCGGCGTTCGGCGAACGCGGCCGGGTCGAGCGCGTCGAGGACATCGGCGGGCACGATGCCCGCGTACCCGGCCTGCCAGGACCGGACGTTCAGCGCCGCGACGGCGTCGATGTCCTCCTCGGTCAAATCCCGCACGACCAGCATGGTGGGAGATTGTCACACCCCTGGTTTAGCGTGCTCGTCGATGGCCGTTCCCGAATCGCTCTCTGTCGCGCAGGCCCGCCGCATCGCGCTGGCCGCGCAGGGTTTCACCGACCCGGCGCCAGGTGGCACGACTGACTTGCGCCACGTGCGCCGGGTGCTTCGCCGGATGCACCTGATCCAGATGGATTCGGTGAATGTGCTGCAGCGCGCCCATTTCATGCCGCTGTACAGCCGGCTGGGACCATATCCGCCGGCGTTGCTCGAGCGGGCAGCCTACCGTCAGCCCCGCGAGCTCTTCGAGTTCTGGGGCCACGAAGCGTCGCTGATCACCGTCGACCTGCAGCCGCTGTTCCGCTGGCGGATGGCGAGGGCTGAGGACTACGCGTGGGGCAGCATGACCCGCGTCGCCACGCAGCAGCCCGAGCTTGTCGCCTGGGTGCTCGACGAGGTACGCGAAAGGGGTCCGCTCACCGCCGCCCAGATCGAGCACGACGCCCCCCGCACCAAGGACCATTGGGGCTGGAACTGGTCGGTGGTGAAGCGAGCGCTCGAGTGGCTGTTCTACATCGGCGCGGTCACGGCCGCCGACCGCACCACGTCGTTCGCCCGCCGCTACGACGTGCCCGAGCGGGTCCTGCCCCAGGCGGTGCTCAACGCGCCGACGCCAGCGCCGGAGGACGCGTTCCGGGCGCTCGTCGAGCTGGCCGCCCGCGCGCTCGGCGTGGCGGCCGAGGCGGAGCTGCGCGACTACTTCCGGCTGCCGGTCGCCGGGTTCAAGCGCGCGGTCGCCGAGCTGGTCGAGGACAAGGTGCTGCTGCCGGTGTCGGTACAGGGCTGGAAGCAGCAGGCATGGTTGCACCACGAGGCAAGACTGCCGCGCCGGGTGCGCGCCTCGACGCTGATCAACCCGTTCGATCCGCTGATCTGGGAGCGCTCGCGGACCGAGCGGCTGTTCGACATGGCCTACCGCATCGAGATCTACGTCCCGGCGCCGCAGCGGCTGTTCGGCTACTACGTCTTGCCGTTCCTGCACGGCGACCGGCTCGTCGCTCGGGTCGACCTCAAGGCGGACCGCAAGGCCGGCGTCCTGCAGATCCCGGCGGCCTGGATCGAGCCCGCCGCGGACCAGGAGGAGACGGCCGTCGCGCTCGCCGCCGAGCTGCGCCGCCTGGCGGGCTGGCTCGGCCTGGACACGGTAGCCAAGCCCGAGCGCGGCGACCTCGCCGGCCCGCTCTCGACCGCGCTGCTGGCTGATCCCTGAGCCGCCGAGCGTCAGCGAGGCCAGCCAGCCCTGTGAGCGCCGCCGGTGAGATGCCGCACCAAGCGGAGGGAGCGAAGCGACCGGAGCGACTGCGGTATCTCACCGGGTCTAAGGCGCGAGCCGCCGAGCGGAGCGAGGCCAGCCAGCTCAGAGTACCGTGGCGCCCATGAGCAGCGTGACCGAGCCGGAGGCGGCGCCCGCGCCACCTCCGCCCTGGGTCGGCTATCCGCCGCCGTACCCGGAGCAGGACCGCGTCACCCGGTTCTTCCACCGCGCGTGGAGCCGCTCGCCGGTCTGGGTCGCCCCTGTCGCGATGCTCGCGTGTATGGGCGCGTCGGCCGGGTACACGCTGGCCAGCCACCCCACCGACGCCGGTGCGGGCGCCGCGCCGACCTGCCTGCTCAAGTACACGACGGGCTTCGTCTGCCCGGGCTGCGGCGGCACCCGCGCGGCCTGGTACCTGCTGCACGGCGATATCCCGGCCGCGGCCCGGCATCACGCGATCTTCGTCTTCGCGGTGCCGTTCCTGCTCTACATGTATGTGGCATGGGCCGGCCGGCGGATGTTCGGCTGGCGGCTGCCGCAGCTCACCCTCAGCCCGCGCGCGATCGGCATCTTCCTCGCGGTTTGGGGTGTCTGGAGCGTGCTGCGCAACCTGCCGTGGGCGCCGTTCACGATGTTTTACGTCTGAGCCGCTAGAGTCGTGCGGACACCGCCTCCGAAGGGACCTACCGTGCCGGAGATCGTCGCGCCGCGGGTCAAGCTCATTGCCTGGACGCACTTCGAACCGCCCGAGGACGTGCCGTGGAGCACCGACGCCGACGGCGGCCAGGCGCTCGCCGAGTTCGCCGGCCGCGCCTGCTACCAGTCGTGGAAGAAGCCGAACCCGACGACCGCCACGAACGCCGGCTACATCGCGCACATCCTGGAGGTAAATCACCTGTCCGTGCTCGAGCACGGCTCGGTGACGTTCTACTTCACCGGCGTGTCCCGCTCCTTCACCCATGAGCTGATCCGGCATCGGCACTTCTCGTACTCGCAGCTCTCCCAGCGCTACGTGCCCGAGCGGGACGCGGCCATGGTCGAGCCGGATGTCATCGCCGACGACCCCGAGCTGCACAAGAAGTTCGTGGCGGCGGCCGAGGCGAGCGTGCAGGCGTACACCGAGCTGCTCGAGGGGCTGCAGGCGCGGTTGAGCGACGAGCCGAACCCGACGCTGCGGCGGAAACGCGCCCGGCAGGCGGCGCGCGCGATCCTGCCCAACGCGACCGAGACGCGCATCGTGGTGACCGGCAACTATCGCGCCTGGCGGCACTTCATCGAGATGCGCGCCACCGAGCACGCGGACGTGGAGATCCGCGAGGTGGCCATCGAGGTGCTGCGCCAGCTGCAGGGTGTGGCGCCGAACGTCTTCGCCGACTTCACGATCTCGATACTGGACGACGGCACCGAGGTGGCGACGTCGCCCTACACACCGCAGGGCTGAGAGGCCGCCACGGCCGTCCGCTAGGTTGTGGGGTATGACGCACGACCCGCGGCCCTTCGGACGGCTGCTGACGGCCATGGTGACTCCGTTCGCCCCGGACGGCTCGCTCGATGTCGACGGCGCGCAGAAGCTGGCCGCGCATCTGGTCGACGAGCAGCGCAACGACGCGCTCGTGATCAGCGGCACCACGGGCGAGTCCCCGACCACGACGGACGCGGAGAAGGAGACGCTGATCCGCGCCGTGGTCGACGCGGTCGGCGATCGCGCCAAGATCGTGGCCGGCGTCGGTACGAACAACACGGTGCACACGGTCGAGTTGGCGCACTCCGCCGAAAAGGCCGGGGCGCACGGGGTGCTCGTGGTGACGCCGTACTACAACAAGCCACCCCAGGCCGGCGTCGCGAAGCACTTCCTGACCGTGGCCGACGCCGTCGGGCTGCCGGTGATGGTCTACGACATCCCGCATCGCACCGGCACGGCCATCGCGACCGAGACGATGTGCCGGATCGCGGAGCACGAGCGCATCGTGGCCGTCAAGGACGCGAAGGGCGACTTCGCGGCGAGCTCCTGGGTCACCAAGCGCACCGATCTGGCGTACTACTCCGGCGACGACGCTTCGACGCTGCCGCTGCTCGCGATCGGCGGTGTCGGCCTGGTCGGCACCTCGACCCACTTCACGGGTGCGATCGTCAAAGACATGATCGAGGCGTACGAGCGCGGCGACGTCGCCGCGGCACTCGACCTGCACCGGCGCGCGTTGCCGCTGTTCAGCGGTATTTTCCGGGCTCCGGGCACGATCCTGGTCAAGGCCGGCCTGCGACTGCGCGGCCTGCCCGGCGGACCGGTCCGGTTGCCGCTGGTCCCCGCGACCGACGCCGAGACGAGCCAACTGATCGAGGACGCCGCGGCCGCGGGCCTGCCCCTCGTCACCAACTAGAAGAGAGCTACAAGCTTGAGCCAGGCGCACGTCGAGCTGGAGCCGCCACCGCCACTTCCGGAAGGCGCCCTGCGCGTCATACCGCTGGGCGGGCTCGGCGCCATCGGCCGCAACATGACCGTCTTCGAGTACGACGGCAAGCTGCTCGTCATCGACTGCGGGGTGCTGTTCCCGGACGTCGAGCAACCGGGTGTCGACCTGATCCTGCCGGACTTCGCGCCGATTCTGGACCGGCTCGACGACATCCAGGCCATCGTGCTCACCCACGGGCACGAGGACCACATCGGCGCAGTGCCGTACCTGCTCGCGCACAAGCCGGACATCCCGCTGGTCGGTTCGGAGTTCACGCTGGCGCTGGTCGAGGCGAAGCTGGCGGAGCGGCGGCTCGAGCCGTACACGCTGACGGTGCGCGAGGGTCGCACCGAGCGGTTGGGGCCGTTCGAGTGCGAGTTCTTCGCCGTGAACCACTCCATCCCGGACGCGCTCGCCGTCGCCGTCCGTACGCCGGCCGGCCTCGTGCTGCACACCGGCGACTTCAAGATGGACCAGGTGCCCCTGGACGGCCGGATCACCGATCTGGCTGGGTTCGCCCGGCTCGGCGCGGAGGGTATCGACCTGCTGCTGTCGGACTCGACGAACGCCGAGATCCCCGGCTTCGTCACCCCGGAGCGCGACATCGGCCCGGTGCTCGGCGCGATCTTCGGCAAGGCGAAAGGCCGGATCATCGTGGCCAGCTTCGCGTCGCATGTGCACCGCGTTCAGCAGGTGATGGACGCCGCGTACGAGTACAGGCGCAAGGTCGCCCTGATCGGCCGCTCGATGGTGCGCAACATGGGCATCGCCCGCGACCTCGGGCTGCTGCGGATCCCCGAGGGGCTACTGGTCAGCCTCGACGAGGCCACCGCGCTGCCGCCCGACGAAATCGTCTTTATGTCAACCGGTTCGCAGGGTGAGCCGATGAGCGCGCTGGGACGGATGTCGACCGGCGACCACCGGCACATCACGATCGAGTCGGGCGACACGGTCGTGCTGGCCAGCTCGCTGGTGCCGGGCAACGAGACGTCGGTGTACCGGGTGATCAATCAGCTCGCCCGGGCTGGCGCGACAGTCGTGCACAAGGACACCGCCAAGGTCCACGTCTCGGGTCACGCCCCGGCCGGCGAGCTGCTGTTCCTGTTGAACGTCACCCGGCCGAGCAACCTGATGCCCGTCCACGGCGAGTGGCGCCACCTGCGCGCGCACGCCCAGCTGGGCATCGAGTCGGGCGTGGCGCCGGAGGGGGTGGTGCTCTGCGAGGACGGCGACGTCGTGGACCTGGTCGAGGGCCATGCCCGGCATGTCGGCCGGGTCAAGAGCCGCTACGTCTACGTGGACGGCCTCGCCGTGGGCGACGTCAGCGAGTCGCTGCTGACCGAGCGCCGGATTCTCGGCGACGGCGGCTTCATCTCCGCCACCGTGGTGATCGACTCGGTGACCGGCAAGGTGGTCGGTGAACCCAGCGTCTCCGCGAAGGGCTTCTCCGAGGACCCGGACGCCTTCAGCCCGGTGATCCCGCTGCTGACCGCGGCGCTGCACCGTTCGGCCGAGGACGGCGTCACCGACACCCACCAACTCCAGCAAGTCGTCCGCCGCACCGTCGGGCGCTGGGTGAACGACGCGTACCGCCGCCGCCCGATGATCGTGCCGACCGTGGTCGAGGTGTGACCCGGGAACATTCTTTTCTGTGAATATCTGATTTTTTCAACCTTCCACGGCTCTCCTCCGTACTTCGGGTCACGGTGCCGCCCCCACGGCACCCGTGGCGAGGGGAGTTTGCGGATGCAGCGCAGAACGGTCGCAGCGATCGCGGCGACGGTGACGGCGGCTGGGGCGGCGGTGGCGTTCACCCTGCCCTCGATGGCGGATACGAACGGTTCCGGCGACACCCCGACGCGGCCGGCCAGCGGATTGGCTCCGCAGCTGCTCGCGGCTATGCGGCGGGACCTGGGCGTGGACGCCGATCAGGCCGCCGCGCAACTGCAGCGGGCGCAGTGGGCCAGCGGTGTGGCGACCAAGCTCCGCACCGAGGCCGGATCGTCCTACGCCGGCTCGTGGCTCACCGACAGCGGCATGACGCTCAACATCGCGGTCACCGACGCCGCGGTGGCCGATCAGGTACGTGCCGCCGGCGCCCAGCCGAAGATCGTGGACCGCAGCGTGGCGCGGTTGGACGCCGCGAAACGGGCGCTCGACGAGGCCGCTACCAAGGCCGACCGCGCGCTGCCCGGCTGGTACGTCGACGTGGCCGCCAACAAGGTCGCAGTCCGGGCGCTACCGGGTGACGCCGCGAAGGCCTGGGCGCTCGCCGGGGATGCCGGCATCCCGGCGGACGAGGTGAAGGTCGTCACCGCCAAGGCCCGACCGAAGCCGCTGTTCGACGTGGTCGGGGCGCAGCCGTATTTCATCAGCCTCGACGGCGGCACCGCCCGCTGCTCGATCGGCTTCGCGGTCGAGGGCGGCTTCGTCACCGCGGGGCACTGTGGCACTCCGGGCGACCAGACCGCCGGGTTCAACCAGCAGGCACAGGGCCAGGTCACCGCGTCTGTCTTCCCGGGTGACGCCGACATGGGCGTAGTCAAGGTCAACGCCGACTGGACGCCGCAGCCGTTCGTGGACGATTTCAACGGCAACGCGCTGCCGGTCGCGGGCAGCACCGAGGCGCCCGTAGGCGCGGCGGTCTGCCGGTCCGGATCCACCACCGGCACGCACTGCGGGACGATCCTCGCGAAGAACCAGACCGTGAACTACCCGGAGGGCACGGTCACCGGCCTCACCCAGACGAACGCCTGCGCCGAGGGCGGCGACTCCGGCGGCCCGTGGCTGTCCGGCGACCAGGCCCAGGGCGTCACGTCCGGCGGTTCGGGCGACTGCACGGTCGGCGGCGAGACGTTCTTCCAACCCGTCAACGAGATCCTGCAGCGCAACAACCTGACGCTGCTGACCACGGCCGCGGGCGCGGGTGGTGGCGCCGCCGGCGCTGCGGCGAGCGACGATGCGGCCACGCCGCCGGCTGCGGGCGCGTCCGCCCCGCCGACCGGCAACGGCAACGGGAACGGCAATGGACACCACCGCCGGCATCACCCCCGGTTCTTGATCTTCGGGTAAGGGACCGCTGAGCCGCTGCCCGCGCCGGTCCTCCTCCGTCCGGTGCGGGCAGCATCGTCCCGTACCGTGAGAACGTGGGATTCCGGGTGATCGCCTACACCGCCGCCGCCGCGCATTTCGCGTTCCTCGCGTTCGGCGTGTTCGGCGGTTTCCTCGCCTGGCGGTGGCCGCGGCTGATCTGGTTCCAGATCGCCGGCGCGGCCTGGCTGGTCATGGTGGCGGTCGCGCACCTGGCCTGCCCGCTCACCTGGATCGAGGACCGCGCCCGGGAGCACGCCGGGATGGCGCCGACGCCGGGCGGCTTCATCGCCACCCACGTCGCCGGGGTCTTCTTTCCGCGGGGTCAGCAGGGCGCCGCGACGGCCGTCGTGGGCGCCGTCGTGCTGATCTCGTGGGTCGGCTTCGCCGTCGTGCAGTGGCGCGTCAGAGCTCGGCGACCGCGTCCGCCAGCTGGCATCCCGTCGCGATCCCGCAGATCATCACCTGATCCAGCTGGTCCGCGGTGACGCCTTTCTCCCAGTCGGCGATGACCTCGCCGACCACCCGCACCGATCCGTCGTCGGCCACGTGCACGTACGCCTTGGGGAACAGCCGGTCGTGGTTCCAGGCGTTGCAGAACGCGTACAGGCGGGGCACCTCGTCCGTGTTGAATACACGGCGGGTCAGCGCGCGGACCTGGAGCATCTCCCGGAACTCGCCGATCCGGAAGAAGTAGATCAGGTTGCCCTGCCAGTTGCCGCAGATGTCACCGTCCGCGTCGATCCGGAAGACGAAGCCGCGGGCGTCGAGCGTCGCGGCGATCATCTCGTTGCTCAACGACCGCAGCTCCCCGGGCTCGGGTTCCGCCATGGCGGTGATGGTATCGCCGGGCGGAAAAGGGAATCTCGGTCACGGTGTGCCGCAAGGGCGGACAAGCCTCGCCCCGATACCGTGATCCCCATGGCGGGCCGCACTCCTCCGGCGAGCCGGGGTCGCGCCGCGTCCACGTCGCGCGGCGCCGCGACCACGCGCGCCTACCAACCGGCCCGGCGGCCGAGGCGACCCAACGCCCGCGCCCGGTCCGTCAGCCGCCGCCCGAGCATCGGATCGGTCGTCGCCACCAGCATCGGCCGTGGCGTCGGCGCGCTCTGGATGGGCCTCGCACACAGCGTCGGCTGGATGGCCCGCGGCGTCGGCCGGCAGGCCGCCACCGCCAAGGAGATCGATCCCGAACATCGACGCGACGGCGCCGGGCTGCTGCTGCTCGGCCTCGCGATCCTGGTCGGTGTCGCGGTGTACGCCGGCAGCGCCGGGCCCCTCGGCACCTGGGTCGCCGACGCGGTACGGCTGTTCTTCGGCGGCCTCTCGGTGCTGCTCCCGATCCTTCTGCTGTACGGCGCCGTCCGCCTCATGCGCAGGCCCGCCGACCCCGAGCACCGGGGCCGGTCCCTGGTCGGCTGGAGTGCGCTGATCGTCTCCACCGCGAGCCTGCTGCACATCGCCCAGCAGCCCGCCGACGACGTGGAGATGACCAACTCGGGCGGGCTCATCGGCTACGGCGTCGGCGCCCTGCTGGAGCGTGCGGTGACCGCCTGGGTCGCCGTACCCCTGCTGGTCCTGCTGTTGCTTTTCGGTCTGCTGGTGATCACCGCGACTCCGATCAGCAAGATCCCGGAGCGCCTCATCCTGCTGGTCCGCACGCTGCTCGGCCGGTCGCCGGCCCGGACCCCGGTGCCCGACCCGTCCTCGTCCTCGTCCGAGGATGGGGACGAGGATGAGGAGGGTGACGGCGCGCGTGCGCCGAGGCGCCGTCGGCCCGCGCGGCGCCGGCAGGGTTCGCTGGCCGATCTCGGCCTGGGCCCCGACGCCGAGCCGGAGGGCGATGACCCGATCGCGCACGAGACGGTCGCGCTGTCCCGCGCCGGCAAGCTGCCGGCCAGCCGCAAGCCGCCGGAGCACTCGCCGCCGCCGACCAGGGCCGAGCAGCTCGACATCTCCGCCGTGGCCGGCGACTACCGGCTGCCGCCGCCGACGCTGCTCGGCCGGGGCGGCACGCCGAAGACCCGCAGCCGCGCCAACGACGAGATCATGGCCGCGCTGACCGGGGTGTTCGACGAGTTCAACGTCGACGCGGCGGTCACCGGCTTCACCCGCGGCCCGACGGTCACCCGGTACGAGGTCGAGGTCGGCCCGGGCGTCAAGGTCGAGCGGATCACCCAACTCTCCCGCAACATCGCGTACTCGGTGAAGTCGCCCGACGTGCGGATCCTGAGCCCGATCCCGGGCAAGAGCGCGGTCGGGGTGGAGATCCCGAACACCGACCCGGAGAACGTGTCGCTCGGCGACGTGCTGCGCTCGCGGGCGGCCACCGCCGACCACCACCCGATGGTGGCGGCGCTCGGGAAGGACATCGAGGGCGGCTTCGTCGTCGCGAACCTCGCCAGGATGCCGCATATCCTCATCGCCGGCGCCACCGGGGCCGGGAAATCGAGCTGCCTCAATAGCCTGCTGGTCTCGATCTTGACGCGGGCCACGCCGGACGAGGTCCGGCTGCTGCTGGTCGACCCGAAGCGCGTCGAGATGACCGCGTACGAGGGCATCCCGCATCTCGTCACCCCGATCGTGACCAACCCGAAGAAGGCAGCCGACGCACTCGAGTGGGTCGTACGCGAGATGGACATGCGCTACGACGACCTCGCCGCCAACGGGGTGCGCCACATCGACGACTTCAACCGCAAGGTGCGCAGCGGCGAGATCACCGCGCCGCCGGGCAGCGAGCGGGAGATGAAGCCGTACCCGTACCTCCTGGTGATCATCGACGAGCTGGCCGACCTCATGATGGTCGCGCCGCGCGACGTCGAGGACTCCGTGGTCCGGATCACCCAGCTGGCCCGCGCTGCCGGCATCCACCTCGTGCTGGCCACCCAACGCCCGTCCGTCGACGTGGTCACCGGCC
>JBKOWB010000239.1:0-6318 GCA_046724195.1 Actinomycetota bacterium | reverse complement strand
AGTCGGAAGACCCTGAGGATCTTGACCTGCGGGAACGGGAGACTCGCGAGCAGGTCGGCCCAGCCGAACTGGCGGAACACGTAGTCAAGGCGTGACGGTGCCCGGCGGAGCCTGGCCAGGAAGTCGATCAGGAACACGACGCTCAGCAGCACGTCGATGCGGTTTGCAGGCCCTCGTCACGAAGCAACGAGAGCAGGACGATGTTGACCAGTGACAGGACCGAGAGCGCTCCGATGGAGATCTCGTATCCGGTGTTGAGCTCAGAGTCGGACGACTCATCGGCGGCCATCGGTGAACTCCCTCGCACTGACTGCCATGGAACCTTCCGATCCGTAGATTCCCAGCTGGGTCCTGCTCGTCAGCATCGTGACTCCGTTCGCCCGTCCACCCGAGCGTGACGGCGACGCCGGACAGCGACCGCGACGGCGTCACAGTTAGCTGCGGCACCGGGTGGCTGCGGCTAAACGTCAGGACGGCTCCGGTTCCCCGCCGGACGCGTGCTGGGGGCTGATCGGCGGAGCTGCGGTGCGGGTGCGGTTCGACCCGCCCGCTGCCCCGATCAGGATCTGAACGATCGCCAGCAGAACGCCCACGAGTACCACCGACCAGACCAGCCTCGACAGCGAGACGTCGTTACCCCACAGCAGCACGACCACGCCAAGGGCACCGACGACCACCCGCAGCCAGCGAGCATTGGCCGCGACCCACCGACCGGCACCGGCGACCGGACCGTCGGCGAGCGCGGAACCCGCCGTCTCGAGGCCGCCTGCGACGATCGCGCGAGCAGCGGCTCCGGTTCTGTTGCGCCCCGCGAACCAGCCCACGACGACCAGGATCAAACCCAGCCAGAGCAGCACCTGCTGACCGCGCTGGAGGTAGGACAGCAGGCTGTCGTAGAACACCGTGCTCGCTGGACCGAACTCGGTGCCGGCCAGCTGGTCGACGAACAGCTGCCGGCCGACCGAAAGCGCCCACGCCACCACCAGAGCATTCGCCGCCACCACGGCCCCGATGATCACCGTCATCCTCGGCCTGCGGCGCGACAGCATGAGCGCGGCGAGATAGAGCACCGCGACGACCACGATCAGCCACCTGGCCACCGGGTTCGCGAACGCGTAGATCGTGCGCGCCTGCTTCAGCCGGGGCGCGTCCATCAGCACGATCTGCCGGTCCTTGTCGGGGATCGAGACCCGCTCCACGATCGTGAGGCCGCGCGCTACCAGACGCTGCTTCACCTGGTCGATGACCTCGGACACGTCCAACACGACCTGGTCGCCCTGCAGCGAGATGGACCCTGATTCTTCGTTTCCTTGCAGGATGCGGACCAGGGCTGCCTGCGCTCTGGTGTTCGCCGTGACCCAGAACTCGGCGAAGGTATCAGAGGCGATGAACTCCCGGACCTGTGTCTCGATCAGACCGTTGACGGCGCCGGCCATTGGTCCCACCAGGGCCTGCAGGCGCGGCCGGTCGGTGATGACGCCGGCGAACACCTGGTTGAGGATGGCTTCGACGTCAACCTGCTGCTGGATCGCAGCGGTGACCTTCGTCGCGATCGCGGCCTGCACCTGCGGCGAGTCCACCAACGGGCCGACCGTCTGCAGGTAGCGCTGCGAGTCGTTGAGGGTGCGCTGTCCCCAGAACGCCACCGCGGCCGGCGTGGTCAACAGCGCCGCGACCACCAGACAGATAGCCGCCGTGACGGACCGACCCCGGGACCTGCGCTCCGCCACGCTTTGCTGTGATATCGATTCGGCCATGGGGTCGTCTCCTCAACACGTGATCGTGCGATTGGGTTCATGGGACCCCACTACGGTTGACCCTGCCCCGGGCCTCCTGCCTCCTCGCCCGAACCAACCTCAACGGGTCGCCGCCAGCATCCTCCGGGCCCGTTCCAGCGCGCCACCCCGATCGCGGATCGCTTCCCGTCAGGATCCTGGCCACGGTGTCACCCCGTGTGACTCTCACCCGGGTGATCCTGTGAGTTCAGTACGGGAAGGCATCGACCTGCTGCTCGCTCGCGCTTGCTTGTCGCCGTGCCGCCGGCGCGCCCCGGGAACGGCTGCGGAGGTGGTGCGGGTTTCCGGTGACTTTCTCGCTCGACGCTCGCCCAAACGCTGTCTTCCAATGCGGCCTCACTGCCGTCGCCCCGCGACACGACCCTTGCCATCGTCGCCGCCGTGAAGTGGGCCGCGCATCATCCGCAGCGAATGATCAGCCGAGGAGGTCGGCGCGGTGGCGGCACACCCGCACGGGCCGGCAGACCAGTAACAAGGTCGGTCCGGTGCGCGGCGGTCGAGCCGCAGTGGGTTCTGACCTCCCGAAGCTGGGCGGGGTTTCGGAAGGAGGATCCTCCAATGGTGGCCGTTGATGGCGGGACCGTTGCCCGAAACGGCGTCGTGCACGCGTACCCCGAGCTCGACCGGGTTGGTTCATCGTCGCTGCCCGCCGGTCCACCGGCGGGGGTTCGACGGGTTCTCCCGCCGGGCTCGCCGGTTGTGCGCCTGACGCGGACGGCCGACCCGGCGGGGGTGGACGACACAATGATGGACGTGGCCACCTTCGTGCTCTACCACTGGCTTCCGGGCCGGCATCGATTGCCCCATGCACTGTTGCACGTCGCTCATCCGATCGGATGACGGTGGACACCTCCCGGGCATGGTCTGCTTCGCGGGCGCGCAACGCGCCGCCCGCTACCAACCCTCGCCTCCAGGCGCAGTGCCAGCACTGATCCGGCCGACTCATCGCCGGCTGTCGACATCGCGAGCCCGGGCCGGATGAGCGGCCTCGCCAAGACCGGATGGATCATCTTCCTGCCTGCGCATCGTCGTACTCGACCCGACCTCCACACTTCGTCTGCCTCGCACAGCCGCGTCCCGGTGTGCCCTCGGCGATCGGGGTGTACCGGCTGGCGACGGCGGTGGACGTCGGCTCCGGCTGTGGTTCGACGGCCTGGAACAGGTGGCCCAAGCGGCCCTGCTGCGCCTGGAGCCAATTGCCGAGTGGAGTACGCCGAGCTGGCGGAGCTCGTCGGGATGCCGAGCCGGCTCACACTGGAGACGTTCCTCAATAGATCGCGGACGGAGGTGGATCGTCGCAGGCTGGCCGCCCACCCCCGCGCCGTCTCCGCCAGGGCGATCGCCGCACCCTCGAACAGGTCGGCGTCATGCGCCGTCAGGACTACGCGGGCCTCCACCGGGGTGAACGCGAGTTCGTTCAGGCGTACGCCGGTCATTGACCCGTTCAGCCGGTACCGGTGCAGCGGCAGTGCGGGGTCGACCCGGGTGAGGATGACCAGTCGCAGCCGGGCGCCGGCATGGCGAAGCAGTAAGTCGATTCCGTCGAAGACCCCGCGGCCGCTGAGCACCTGGGCGTTGTCCAGGATGAACACGACCGGCCGCGACCGCTCATGCGGGGCCGTCGCGAGCCGGATGTGGAGGGAGTGATCGACCGTCTCGTCGAGGGTGGGCACGCCCACCCCGGAAATCGCGACGCCGACGCGGGCCAATGCCGCCAGGACGTAGGAATAGAACACGCCGGGCTGGTCGTCGTCCTCATCGAGGCTGAGCCAGGCGACCGGGCCGGGCGCGGCCTCGGTGACGACCCAGAAGGTGGCCAGCATCGTCTTTCCGCAACCCGCCGGCGCGCTGACCAGGGTGAGCTGCTCGCGGACACCCCGCGACATGCGGTCCAGAAGCCGTTGACGCGCCACTACTCACGAGCGCAGGGTCGGCTGTTCAAAGTTCGCCGCCATGATCGGATCGCCGCTTGGGCCGACCGCGCAACCACGGGTTTCGACCTACCTTCGCAGAGCCGCACGAGCGTCAGCGTGAACACACATGGCGACCACCGCGATCCGTTACCCGGCATCGGCGCCTGGCGGGTTACCGATGGTCATCGACGGCGCGGACCGGTCACGGCCCGGAGAACCGTGATGACGTCGTGGCCTGCGCCGAGCAGCGAGAATTGACCCGAGGCGGCCATCTCATTCCATAGGGATGAGGCGGGTGGTGGGGCGGCTTCGGGATGATCTGCACGAATGCCCGCGTCAAGTATTGGGGTTCTGCGATGACGAATGCGCCTGACCGGCACGCACGTGCGGTGTTGCCGATCCCGGACCGTCCGGGACCCGGCCTGACGACGTACGACGCGAAGGACCCGGATACGGCGTACCCGCCGATCGAGCCGTTACGGCCGCCGGAGGGTGCGCCGAACGTCTTGATCGTGCTGCTGGATGATGTGGGGTTCGGGGCGTCGAGCGCGTTCGGCGGTCCGTGCCGCACGCCGACTGCCGAGCGGCTGGCGGCGGGTGGCCTGACGTACAACCGGTTCCACACGACCGCGTTGTGTGCGCCGACGCGGGCCGCGCTGCTGTCGGGTCGCAATCATCATTCGGTGGGGATGGGCAGCATCACCGAGACCGCCACGTCGGCGCCGGGTAACAGTTCGGTGCGGCCGAACACCAAGGCGCCGTTGGCGATGACGTTGAAGCTGAACGGGTACTCGACGGCGCAGTTCGGCAAGTGTCACGAGGTGCCGGTGTGGCAATCGTCGCCGATGGGACCGTTCGATGCGTGGCCGTCGGCCGGTGGCGGGTTCGAGACCTTCTACGGCTTCATCGGCGGGGAGAACAATCAGTGGGATCCGGCGCTGTACGACGGCACCACCCCGGTCGAGGCGCCGGCGACCCCGGAGCAGGGCTACCACCTGACGGAGGATCTGGCGGATCGGGCGTGCAACTGGGTGCGCCAGCAGAAGGCGCTGATGCCTGACAAGCCGTTCTTCATGTACTTCGCGCCGGGCGCGACGCACGCCCCGCACCACGTGCCGCCGGAGTGGGCGGACCGGTACCGGGGTCAGTTCGACGACGGGTGGGACGTGCTGCGCGAGCGGACGTTCGCGCGGCAGAAGGAGCTGGGGGTCATCCCTGCGGATGCCGGGCTGACCGGTCGTCCCGCCGAGCTGACCGCGTGGGACGAGATGCCCGAGGAGCTCAAACCGGTGCTGGCGCGGGAGATGGAGGTGTACGCGGGGTTCCTCGAGCACGTCGACCATCACGTCGGACGGCTGATCGATGCCATCGACGACCTCGGGGTCCTGGGTAACACACTCGTGTTCTACATCGTCGGCGACAACGGTGCGTCCGCGGAGGGCACGTTGAACGGCGCCTTCAACGAGATGGCCAACTTCAACGGGATGGGGGCGCTCGAGACGCCCGAGTTCCTGGTCAGCAAGATGGAGGAGCTTGGCTCGCCGAGCTCGTACAACCACTATGCGGTGGGTTGGGCGTGGGCCATGGACACCCCGTTCCAGTGGACCAAGCAGGTCGCGTCGCACTGGGGTGGCACGCGCAACGGCACGATCGTGCACTGGCCCGGCGGAATCGAGGAGCGCGGTGGGTTGCGCTCGCAGTTCACCCACGTGATCGACGTGGCGCCGACGATCCTGGAGGCGGCCGGGCTGCCCGAGCCGACGATGGTGAACGGGGTGCAGCAATCGCCCATGGAGGGCACGAGCATGCTGTACAGCTTCGGCGAGCCGACGGCCGAGGAACGCCATGATCTGCAGTACTTCGAGATGTTCGGCAACCGCGGGATCTACCACAAGGGCTGGAGCGCGGTGACCAAACACCGCACACCGTGGGTCATGGTCGGCGGGGGTCTCCCGGCATTCGATGAGGATCTGTGGGAGCTCTATGACGGCAGCAGTGACTACAGTCAGGCCGATGACCTGGCCGCGAAGATGCCGGACGTGCTGGCCAAGCTGCAACGGCTTTGGATCATCGAGGCCACCAAGTACAACGTGCTTCCGCTCGACGATCGGGGAGCCGAGCGGCTTGAGCCGGCATTGGCCGGGCGACCGACCCTCATCCACGGGAACTCGCAGCAGTTCTTCCCCGGCATGGGACGGCTATCCGAGAACAGCGTGATCAGCATCAAGAACAAGTCCTTCTCGGTCACCGCGGAAATCGAGGTACCGGCCGGCGGCGCTGACGGCGTAATCATCGCCCAAGGCGGCCGATTCGGCGGGTGGTCCGTCTACGCCAAGAACGGCAAGGCCAAATTCGTGTACAACCTGCTCGGCATCCAGGAGTTCGCCACCGAGGCCAACGCGCCGATCCCCGCCGGCAAGCACCAGGTGCGCATGGAGTTCGCCTACGACGGTGGCGGCCTGGCCAAAGGGGGCGATGTGACCCTGTACTACGACGGCACCGCGGTGGGCAGCGGCCGGGTCGGAGCCACCCAGGCGATGATCTTCTCCGCCGACGAGACGACCGACATCGGCTACGAGTCCGGCACCACCGTCACCCTCGACTACACC
>JBKOWB010000425.1:0-12258 GCA_046724195.1 Actinomycetota bacterium | reverse complement strand
CCACCACAACGGGCTCGGCCTGCGCTGCGCGCAGATCGGCCGGGTACCGCGCGGGCTCGCGCCGACCTGGGACCGCGAGCGGCTCTCGGCGGCGACCGTCGACCTGCTCCGGACGTACGGTGACGCGATCCGCAAGCACCTGGTCTCGGCGGTGGTGCCGTTCGACGAGGCGCCGCGGCTGTTGGCCGACCTGGCCGAGCGCCGCCGCCAGGAGCTGCAGGCGGTACTGGCCTGCTGAGAGGCGGCTGAGCGCGGCGGTGACCGGATGCGCGCCGCGGATACGCTCGGCCCATGGACGTCAGACGGGTGGGTCTTCCCGCCCTTCTGCCGTACCTGCGCGAGCATCGCGGGACGCTGGCGGTCGTTGCGGTGCTGTCCCTGATCTCCGCCGGCGCCGCGCTCGTGCAGCCCGTCCTGGTCCGTACGGTCCTCGACGGCATCCAGGCGAGCCGCCCGGTGGCCGGCGCGGTCGCGCTGCTCGTCGGCCTGCTGCTGGCCGGTGCCGCCCTCGGCGGTGTCCGCGACTACCTGCTGCAGCGCACGGCCGAGGGTCTCGTGCTGACCACCCGGCAGCGGCTCGCCCGGCACCTGCTGCGCCTGCCGATCGCCGAGTACGACCGCCGCCGCACCGGCGACCTGCTGTCCCGCGTCGGCGCGGACACCACGCTGCTGCGCGCCGTCGTCACATCCGGCTTGTTCGAGGTCGTCACCGGCGCGGTCATGGTCGTGGGCGCGACGATCGCCATGCTGGTGCTGGATCCGCTGCTCTTCGGGGTCGCCGTGCTCGGGCTGGGGTTCGGGCTCTCCGTGGCGGTCGCCGTCTCGCGGCGGGTCCGGGGCCTCTCCGAGCAGGCCCAGGCACGGCTCGGCGAGATGACCTCCGCCGTCGAGCGGGCCATCTCGGCGGCCCGCACGATCCGGGCCAGCCGCGCCGAGGATCGCGAGGCCGAGTCGGTCGGACGCAGCGCCGGAGACGCCTACGCCGCGGGCATGCGGGTGGCGCGGTTGCAGGCGCTGGTGGAGCCCGCGTCGACGGCTGCCATCCAGGGCGCGTTCCTGCTCGTCCTGGGCGTCGGCGGGGCGCGGGTGGCGGCCGGGGCGATCAGCGTCGGCGACCTGGTCGCGTTCATCCTGTTCCTGTTCTTCCTGGTGATGCCGCTGGGCCAGGCGTTGCACGCGTACACCCAGCTGCAGACCGGCCTCGGCGCGCTGCAGCGCATCGAGGAGATCCTGGACCTGCCGTCCGAGAGCACGGGTGACCGCGCGGTGGCAGTGTTGCCCGAACGGGATCCGCCGGCGATCGCGTTCGAGGCCGTCACGTTCGCCTACCCCGGCGGTGACCCCGTGCTGCGCGACGTGTCGTTCGCCGTACCGCGCGGCAGCCGGATCGCCCTGGTCGGCCCGTCGGGCGCGGGCAAGTCCACGGTGCTCGCGCTCGTCGAGCGGTTCTACGAAGTCACCGCCGGCACGATCCGGGTCGACGGGGCGGACATCCGCGAGCTACCCCGGGACGCGCTGCGTCGCCGGCTCGGCTACGTCGAGCAGGAGGCGCCGGTACTCGCCGGCACCCTCCGGGACAACCTGCTGCTCACCGCGCCCGACGCGGACGACGTCCGGCTGCGGGCGGCGCTCGACGAGGTCAACCTCGGCGGCCTCACGGTCCGTACGCCCGAGGGCCTGGACGTCCAGGTCGGCGAGGGTGGCGTGCTGCTGTCCGGCGGGGAACGCCAGCGCCTCGCGATCGCCCGTACCCTGCTGACGAACGCGCCGATCCTGCTGCTGGACGAGCCGACCAGCAACCTGGACGCCCGTAACGAGGCCGCCTTGCGCCAGGCCATCGCGGCCGCCGCGTTCGAGCGCACCTTGATCGTGGTGGCCCACCGGCTGAGCACGGTCGTCGACTCCGACCAGATCGTCGTGCTGGACGAGGGCCGCGTGGTCGCGATCGGTCCGCACGACGAGCTCCTGGAGACCAGTGCGCTGTACCGCGAGCTGGCCACCCACCAGCTGTTGGTCCCCGGCGCCGCGCGCTGAGGACGGGCGTGGGACAACGAACCCGGCAGGGTGCGGGGATCCGGTCATGAGCGCCAGCGAATGGATCCCCGCGCCCGGTCTCCGCGGGAGCGGCGGCCCGGCGCACGACGGACCGGGGAAATGAAGATCGGACGGGAGTCGGCGCCGTCCTCCAAGCGGAGTGAAGTACCGTAAGCCGCCATGGGTGTGTCGTCGCGGCTGAAGAGCCGGTTCCGTAAGTTTCTGCAGCGTCCGGGTACGACGGTCGATCTGGCGCCGTTCGCGAAGCGGCTGCCCGCGATCGAGGCGCGCGAGGAAGCGCTGCAGGAACTCGACGACGCGGCGCTGACCGAGGCCGCGGGCGCGGCGAAGGACTACACCGAGATCTGCGCGATCGGCCGCGAGGCCGCCCGGCGCGCGCTCGCCGAGCGGCCCTTCGACGTCCAGTTGCTCGGCGTGATGGCGCTGCTGTCCGGCAAGGTCGCCGAGATGGCCACCGGCGAGGGCAAGACCCTGACCGCCGCGATCGCCGCCTACGGGCACGTACGGCTGGGCCACGGGCCGGTGCACGTGCTGACCGTCAACGACTACCTGGCCAAGCGCGACGCGACCTGGATGGAGCCGGTGTACACGCTGCTCGGGCTCACCGTCGGCTGGGTCACCGAGGCGTCCACGCACGATGAGCGCCGGGAGTCCTACGCCGCCGACGTCACGTACGTCTCGGTGAGCGAGGCCGGCTTCGACTACCTGCGCGACCAGCTCGTCACTGATATCGCCGACCGGGTGCAGCGGGAGCTCTCGACCGCGATCGTGGACGAGGCGGACTCGATCCTGATCGACGAGGCCCGCGTACCGATGGTCCTGGCCGGCAGCATCGCCTCCGAGAGCGACCCCGTCCACGAGGCCGCCGAGCTGGTCCGCGACCTGCGGCCGGGCAAGGACTTCGAGGTGGCCGACGACGGACGCAGCGTCGCCTTCACGTCGGCCGGCTTGCAGGCGATCGAGCAGAAGCTCGGTATCGACCTCTACGACGAGGAGCACGTCGAGCAGCTCTCCGCGGTCAACGTCGCGTTGCACGCCCGGGCGCTGCTGCGCCGCGACGTCGACTACATCGTGCGCAACGGCACGGTCGAGCTGGTCGACGAGATGCGCGGGCGGGTCGCCCAGCGCCGGCGCTGGCCCGACGGCCTGCAGGCCGCGGTCGAGGCGAAGGAGGGCCTGCACGCGACCGCGGAGGGCGAGGTCCTCGACACCATCACGGTGCAGGCGTACATCGCGCTCTACCGGGTGGTCTGCGGCATGACCGCGACCGCCGTACACGTCGGCGAGCAGCTTCGCGAGTACTTCAAGCTCGAGGTCGCGGTCATCCCGCCGAACACGCCGAACATCCGCGAGGACGAGCCCGACCGGATCTACTCGGCGCACGACATGCGCGACGAGGCCCTGGTCGAGGAGATCAAGCTGGCCCACGAAAAGGGCCGGCCGGTGCTGATCGGCACGCTCGACGTGAAGGCTTCCGAGCTGCTCGCCAAGCAGCTCGCCGCGGCCGGCGTCCCATCGGTCGTCCTGAACGCCAAGAACGACGACGAAGAGGCCGCGATCATCGCGGAGGCGGGCGCGTTCGGCGCCGTGACGGTCTCCACTCAGATGGCCGGCCGGGGTGTCGACATCCGCCTCGGCGGCAGCGACGAGAAGAACCGCGACAAGGTCGTGGAGCTGGGCGGCCTGTACGTGATCGGCAGCGGCCGGCACGACAGCCGGCGCGTCGACGACCAGCTGCGCGGCCGGGCCGGACGCCAGGGCGACCCCGGCGGCTCGGTGTTCTTCGTCAGCCTCGAGGACGACCTGATCACGCGGCACGCGGGCGACATCCTGCCGGCGTCGCCCCGGATGGACATGGACGGCGTCGTGCACGACGACGCGGTCGAGTACGCGGTCGAGCACGCCCAGCGCGTGGCCGAAGGCGTGAACCACGAGATCCACCGCAACACCTGGCGCTACAGCGTGGTGATCGAGCAGCAGCGGGTCGCCCTGGCCGAGCGCCGGGAGCGGCTGCTCACCTCCGAGGTCGCCGCGATCATGCTGCTCGAACGGTCACCGGAGAAGGCCAAGGAGATCGACGAGGACGTGCTCTCCGACGCGGCCCGGTCGATCGCGCTCTACCACCTGGACCGCCTGTGGGCCGAGCACCTGGCCGAGCTCTCCGAGATCCGCGAGGGCGTCCACCTGCGGGCGCTGGGCCGCCTCGACCCGCTCGACGAGTTCCACCGGTCGGCCGTGCCGGCGTTCCAGAAGCTGTTCACCGAGATCGAGGCGCGCACCATCGAGACGTTCGAGGAGGTCGACCTCACCGACGGCTGGGAGCCGGACCGCGCGCGGATCGTCCGGCCCAGCGCCACCTGGACCTACCTGGTGCACGACAACCCGTTCGGCTCCGAGCTGGACCGCCTCATCGCGGCGGTCGGCCGGCGCCTCACCTCCGGAGGTGGCGACTAACGATGACCACGCTCGAGAACCGGCCGAACACCGCACTCCTCGTCGTCGACGTGCAGAACGGCGTGGTCGAGGGTGCGCACCGGCGCGACGCGGTCGTCGCGAACGTCGGCAGCCTGGTCGAGTCGGCCCGGGGGGAACGGGTGCCCGTCATCTGGGTCCAGCACTCCGACGCGCAGCTCGCGAGGGGCAGCGACGAGTGGCAGATCGTGCCCGAGCTGACTCGGAACGACGCCGAGCCGCTCGTCGAGAAGAACTACCCCGACGCGTTCGAGGACACCACCCTGGAAGGTGTGCTGTCGGGCCTCGGGGTCGGCCGGCTCATCGTCGCCGGCGCGCAGACCGATGAGTGCGTCCGTTCGACACTGCACGGCGCGCTCGTCCGGGGGTACGACGCGACCCTGGTCAGCGACGCCCACACGACCGAGGACTTGACGGCCTGGGGCGCGCCGCCGCCGGACCAGGTCATCGCGCACACGAACCTGTACTGGAGCAACCACACGGCGCCGGGGCGTACGGCCGGGACGGTCGAGACCAAGGATGTCGACTTCGGCGCCCCGTCCTGAACCTCCGCGACGGACGCCAACTCAGTGCGCCGGGCCGGCCAGGTGAGCGGCCAGGATGTCGCCACCGAAGTCGCCGCGCGGCCGGCGCAGCACGGTGTGCGCGTGGTTGCCGTCGTCGGTCGTGTTGTCGTACTCGATGAGCAGGTCGTCGCCCTGGATGCGGTAGTAGTGCCGCACGCCTGGGCCGGGCGGCCCCTCCCAGGCGAAGTGGATGTCGCTGGTCCGGGCCCTCAACCGTGCCGCCAGATCGTCCGGCAGCCGGCCCAGGTAAACCGCCACGAGCTGGTCTAGCAAGGCCCGCTCGCCGGGGCGCAGGTCCCGCCGCGCGATGCCGGCCGGCGTGATCGGCGATGCGGACGGACGGGTCGCGCTGCGTACATCCCAGGGCGCCGCGTCCGCGACGACCGCCTTCCGCCGCGCCGCCTCTGTCATGGTCAGCAACAGCTCCCGGCCGAGGTCTTCCTCGACGGCCAGCGGCCGGAGCACCGGGCGGCCGACGTGGTCGACCCGGGCCGGGTTGGCGCCGAGGAACACCGGTGCCGGGGACACGACGCCGTCCACCACGGTCATGGTGACCGACAGGTGGTGGCCCTCGAACCGCCACGCCCAGCGGTCGCCGCCCGGCGTACCGAACACGACGACCTTGTAGTCCTCGCTGTGCCGGCCCCTGACCCAGTTCTCCCGGCGGTCGAGGACCTCCTCGAGCGCGATGGCGGCCATGGCCTGCGCGTACGCCGGTGGGCTGAGCGCGGTCGCGAGCAGCCGGTGCGCCGCCTTGCGTGCGGCGACGCCGAGGTCGGCGAGGATGAGTCCGGGCCGCGGCGCCGGCCGGTATTCGATCCAGCGGCGCTCCGCCTCGTCGTCGAAGCCGCGCGTGGCGGCCGCGCGCTGCCGGTCGTCGAGCGCCGCCAGGAAGGCGGACGCCTCACGCTCCACGGTGTGTCCTCAGCATACGGATAGTGTCCGCGTCCAGCTCGTCTGCCACGCGAATGAGCCTATCCGGGTAGCCTCCCGGAGTGACGAACACCGTCTACGTGGGCCGGGCCGGCGAGGATGCCGCACGCAACCAAGGCTGGCTGCTCGGTTATTTCGTGCCGCCCGGCGAGTTGTTGCACAGCGACGACGTCGAGGTGAAGTGGGGTGTACATCCGGCCGGCGACCGACGCGCGGCATGGGCCACCGATGAGCGCCGTACCGCGCTGCTCGTGCTGATCCGCGGCGCATTCAACATCGAGCTGCGTGATCGTACCGTGGTGTTGCGCTCGCCCGGCGACTATGTCGTCTGGGGGCCGGGTGAGGACCATTCCTGGCGCGCCCTCGAGGCGGACACGACGGTGCTCACGGTACGATGGCCGTCGCTGCCCGGCTGGCGACTGCCGCCCCGTTAAGCTTAATCAGGCTGACAGAAACCGTTCACGGACATTCTTTACTGACGTGGTCAACAACAGGCGCGAGGTCGTTTCAAACGTGATGGGAATCGCATTTTCTCGCACCCTATCGGCGATAGCCTCGATGCATCGAGTGGCATGTGGAACGACTTTCCCATAGTGTGGTTGACATCTTGACCGCAGAGCCGCGGGACCGGAAATATCGGGCGCGGTTTGCGAGGCGTGGCTAGCATAATTTCTACACCACAAATGCATTTTTGGAATTCAGGGGGGCTCCATGCCGGTCACGGCACTGTCGGCGCGTGCGGGACGGCACACTTCGTACGCCACCGGACCGGCACGGCTGGCCGCGATCCGGCGACCGCAGGCCGAGCCCGCTCCGAATTTGACGCTGACACTAGCCATCCCGCTCACGAACGAGGCCCTCACGCCGCAGGCCCACCGGCTCATCGAGGCGGTTCGCGAGCTGGTCGCCCTGGGCCAAGGCACGGTCACGGAGGTGGCGCAGCCCGAGGCCGCGGCCGCCGCCGAGGAGCCCACCGGCCCGGAGGTGCGGCTGCTCACCGCGTCCCGCCAGGTCGTGCTCGACGACGAGCTACTTCCGCTCACCCGGCTCGAGTTCGACCTGCTGCTGTTCCTCGCCGAAAATCCGCGCCGCGTCTTCACCCGCGCCCAGCTGCTGGCCGGCGTCTGGGGATACGAGCACACCGGCGAGCGGACCGTCGACGTGCACGTCCGGCGGCTGCGGGTCAAGCTCGGCGGCCACCAGCCGGTCATCACCACCGTGTACGGCGTGGGCTACCGGCTCTCCGACGACGCCCACATCGTGGTCCAGCCGCACGACTAGTCTTGCCCGGATGCGGGTGCGTCCGGTCTCGTTCGACGCGCTGGTCGAGGAGCTGGCCGACCGGCTCGCCGCGCGGGAGCCGGCCGGACGGCTCCGCGTCGCGATCGACGGCGCGCCCGCGGCCGACCCGACCGCCCTCGCCGACGCCCTGGTCGATCCGCTGCGCGTCCGCGGCCGCCCGGCGGTGCGGGTTTCGACGGACGACTTCCTGCGCCCCGCTTCGGTGCGGTTGGAGTTCGGCCGGACCAACCCCGACACGTTCTACACCGGCTGGCTCGACGAGGCCGCGCTTCGCCGCGAGGTGCTCGACCCGGCCGGGCCGGGCGGCTCCGGCCGGATCGTGACCCGGCTGTGGGACGCGCGTACCGACCGCGCCACCCGGGAGCCTTACTCCGATCTCCCGCCTAACGCGGTCGTGCTGGTCAGCGGGCCGCTGCTGCTCGGCGGCGGCCTACCGTTCGAGGTCGCCGTGCACCTGGCGCTGTCCGCTGCCGCCCTCGACCGGCGTACCGACCCCGAGCTGCGCTGGACACTGCCCGCGTTCGCCCGCTACGGCCATGAGGTCGACCCGGCGTCCTTCGCCGACGTGGTGGTGCGGGTCGACGACCCGCGGCACCCGGCGCTCATCCTCGACCGCGCTTGACGTCCACTGGATGGACGCCGGCGACCCCGTTTACCTGCGGCGCGGCAACCCGCTGGCGCAATCCGTGGCGGAGACGAGCACTGACAGTTATGCTCCGACTACTTTTCAGCGAGGATCTTGTTTGGGATCTTCGGCGGTGGGTATCAGCCGGGGCCACGGTGCGACCGGGGACCGGGGTGCGGGAGTCCACCGGCAGGGCAGAGAGAAGGGCAGGGGGAGCGCACATGCTCGTCAATAGCACGGTCGTCACGGGTAAGGGCGCGGAGACCGCCAAGGGGCGTACGGCCGAGGAGATCGAGCAGATCCGGCTGGTGCTGCAGGGCCGTTATGACGACCTCAACCGCGAGTACGAGGACGCTATGGCCGAGAACCAGAAGCTACGGCTCGTCGAGATCGGCGACGCGGCCGGCGACGACCAGGCGGACAGCGGGTCCAAGACGGCGGAACGCGACGCGGCGTCGTCGCTGCTGCGGACCTTGCTCGACCGGCGGACCCAGGCGGAACACGCCCTGCAGCGCCTCCAGGACGGCTCGTACGGATATTGTGAAGGGTGCCAGAACCCGATCCCGGTGGAGCGGCTCACCGTCTTCCCTTCGGCCACCACCTGCGTCGCCTGCAAGTCGAACCGCGAGCGTCGCGCGGGCTGAGCCGCACGATACGGTCCGCCGCCGGCCTCGTCCGGCGGCGGACCTCTCACATCGGCGCTAGCGTGTCCCGATGGGGAAGATCGAGGTTGGGACGGCGTCCTGGACCGACAAGACGCTGCTCGAATCTGGCTGGTACCCGCAGACCGCGGACACGCCCGAGAGGCGCCTCGCCTACTACGCCAGGCACTTCCCGATCGTCGAGGTGGACGCCACCTACTACGGCCCGCCGGCCGAGCAGACCACCCGGCTGTGGGCGGAGCGGACGCCGGCGGGATTCACCTTCAACATCAAGGCGTTCAGCCTGCTGACCGGGCACCCCACCCGGGTGTCGTCGATCTACAAGGATCTGCGGCCGGAGACCGACAAGAAGAACGTCTATCCGGGCGACCTGCCACCACAGGCGTACGAGGAGATCTGGACCCGCTTCCTGGCGGCGCTCGATCCACTCGTCGAGACCAACAAGCTCGGTGCGCTGCTGTTCCAGTTCCCACCGTGGTTCGGGATCCGTAAGTCCAACAAGGAGTACATGCTGGAGGTCGCCGCCCGGTGCAAGCCGCTGCGGCCGGTCTTCGAGCTGCGGAACGCCTCCTGGATCGAGGGCGCGAACCGTAACGAGACCCTGGACTTCCTGCGCGCCCACAAACTGCCGTTCGTCTGCGTCGACATGCCGCAGGGCTACAAGTCGTCGATCCCGCCGATCGTGGCCGCGACGTCCGACCTTGCCGTGGTGCGGTTCCACGGCCACAGCGACAAGTGGACCAGCAAGGACATCCACGAGAAGTTCGGCTACCTGTACTCGGAGAAGGAGCTCGCCGAGTGGGTGCCGAAGTTGAAGGGGCTGGCCGCCGAGACCGATCGGACGTACGTGCTGACCAACAACTGCTATTCGGACTATGCCCAACGCAACGCGGCGACGCTGATCGAGCTGCTCGGCGAGGACTAGATCTCGTCCCAGGGCACGGTGGCCCAGGCGGCGTCCATGACCTCGGCGAGCCGCGCATATTCGGCGAACTTCACATCGTCGATGCTGCCGATGGGCTGTGCCGGGCAGCGCGAGTTGACCGCCGCCGCGGCAAGCAGATCGGGCAGGTCACTCGCGTCGATGACGCGCCGCGACCACGGAACCCCGATCATGGTCATGGCGACCTGGAGCAGCACCATGGTCACGCCCTTGAGCAGCGGCGCCTGCGGCCAGACCACCATCTCGCCGTCCCAGAACGCGACGTTCCACGTCGTACCCTCGCGGACCCGGCCGTCAGGTCCCAGAAAAAGCGCGTCGTCGTAGCCGGCCAGCCGCGCGTTTCGCCTCGCGTAGATCAGGCCCATCGTCGCCGCGTGCTTGTGTTCGGGCCACTCGCGCTCGTACCCGATGGTGCGCACCCGTAACGGCGCCCCCCGAACGTCGGCGACCGGGTCGCTCACCGCGACCAGCACGTCGGGCGGCGCCTGCTCGTCCTCGCCGGGCACGAACCGGACCCGCACCGATGCGTCCTTCGTGTCGCCCAGCGCGTGCCGGATCAGCTCGCGCAGCCGGTGCTCGTCCGCGATGCCCATCCGGCCGGAGAAGAACGCCTCGTTGCCGTCGTCGAGCCGGGCCAGGTGCAGCGCCAGGCCCCGGACCTTGCCGTCGCGCACCTGCATCGTCGTGAAATGCCCATAATTCGTGGTGGCCAGGCGGTGTGTTTCGGCGAGATCGGGGGCTCGACCGTTCAGCTCGAGGTTCGGCACCGCCCAAGGCTACGGGGTACGCGTGACGTCCCATCCCCGGCGGCGCGCCAATGCCGCCATCGCGGCGGCGTCGATCACCGCGGCGCCGCCGCGGTCGTTGTTGAAGAACACATACACTCCTACGCCGGCCAGGTCCCGGCCGATCCGGTCCAGCCAGCTGGACAGCGCGGTACGGCCGTACCGCGGCGACGGACGCGCCCCGCCCTCGTGCATGCGGAGGTAGCCGAAGTCGGCCGTGCGCCACAGCGGTGTCTGCGGCCGCCCGCGCCGGTCGGCCCAGCACAACGCGGCCCCGTAGCGCTTGAGCAGATCGCGGACCTCGCCGGTGAACCACGTCTCGTGGCGCGGCTCTACCGCCACCCGGACCGACTTGGGAAACTGGGACAGCGTCTCGTCGAGCGCGGCCACGTCGGCGCGTAGGTTCGGCGGCAGTTGCAGCAGCACGGGGCCGAGCTTGCCGCCCAGCGCCTCCGCGCGCCCGAGGAACCGGGCCACCGGCTCGGCCGGATCCTTCAGCCGCTTCACGTGCGTCAGGTAGCGGCTCATCTTCACCGCGAACACGAAGTCGTCGGGGGTGCGATCGCGCCACTGCCGGAAAGTGTCGCGCTCGGGCAGCCGGTAGAACGCGTTGTTGATCTCCACCACCGCGAACCGCGACGCGTAGTGCTCCAGCCAGAGCCGCTGCGGCAGGCCGGCCGGGTACAGACCGGGACGCCAGTCCTTGTACTGCCAGCCCGACGTTCCGATGAGTAGCACGGTGGGGTATTTACCCGAGGAGGCCGACGCACATGCGGTGATCCGAGTAGCGGTTGGTTAGAGGTGATCGTGGTGGGTATGCCGAAGCTTCACCAGCCCCACCGCGGATGCCGGGGGCACGGACAGCCAAGGAGTTTCCATGCGACTCAGCGATGACGACATCACCGGCGGCAGCGGCACCAGCGGCGAGGGTCCCGCGGACGGCGGCGCGAACCCGGCGGGCCGGGACGGCGGTGCCGACGGCGGCGCGTCGGGTGAGGGTGTCGCGGACGGCGGTGCGAATCCGGCGGGCCGCGACGGCGGTGCCGACGGCAGCGCGTCGGGTGAGGGTGTCGCGGACGGCGGTGCGGACCCGGCGGGGCGGGACGGCGGTGCCGACGGCAGCGCGTCCTGAGCACGGCCGTGACCGCGACCGATGGCACGCCGGGCGGTACAGCGTTGTCCCGTTGTATCGGCGTAGAGCCCGCCAAGTTCGCGGCGGGCTATTGGGGCCACGGTCCGCTGCTGTCCAGGGCCGGCGAGCGCGCCGGCCCGGCCGGCTTCGCCGACCTGCTCTCCCTGGAAGCGGTCGACGAATTGCTCAGCCGCCGCGGCCTGCGCACGCCGTTCCTGCGCGTGGCCAAGCAGGGCGAGGTGCTGCCGACCGATCGCTACACCGGCAGCGGAGGGGCCGGCGCCGAGGTCGCCGACCAGGTGATCGATGACAAGATCATGCAGCTGTACGCGGACGGCGCGACGCTCGTCCTGCAGGGCCTGCACCGGATCTGGCCGCCGCTGATCGACTTCAGCCGGCGCCTCGGCGACGAGCTCCGCCAGCCGCTGCAGGTCAACGCGTACCTGACGCCGGCCGGGAACAGGGGGTTCGGCACGCACTACGACACCCACGACGTGTTCGTGTTGCAGGTCGACGGCACCAAGCGCTGGCGCATTCACCCACCCGTCCTGCCCGATCCGCTCGAGCGGCAGGTCTGGGCCGAGCGCACCGACGAGATCGGCGCCACTGCCGAAGGTCCGGCCGCGCTCGACGTGGTACTCAGTCCCGGCGACGCCCTCTACCTACCCCGGGGGTGGCTGCACTCGGCCGAGGCCCAGGGCGAACGATCGCTGCACCTCACCGTCGGCGTTCGCGCTTTGACCCGGTACGCGATCGTCGAGGAACTACTCGCGCTGGCCGCGG
>JBKOWB010000369.1:0-3092 GCA_046724195.1 Actinomycetota bacterium | reverse complement strand
GTTGACAACGGCGACGTGCTGACCTTCGCCGCCGTGGTGGAGCTGGAGCCACTTGACCTGCAGGCAACGATCAGTTATCTGCGCCAGACCACACCGACCGGTCGAGTCCGGCACTGGGATCCAGTATTCGCGCGGATGACGGTCGAGCCGGACGGCGTTCTCGCGACGGTTCTGCGGGCACCGCTCATGGTCTCGCTGGCACGGGCGATATACGGAGACAACCCAGGGGATCCGTCGGAGCTCCTGCGCCAACGATTCGACGACCGTGCCGTGCTGGAAGATCACCTTCTCGATCGATTGATCCCCGCGACCTACTGGGACAGCCCGAGCCGTAGCTCCACCGGCGGACTCCATTGGCGGCCCGGCGATGTCATGTCGTGGTTGGTGTACCTCGCCAGGTACGTCGACACCCAAAGCCGACCCGATTTGGCCTGGTGGCAGTTGGAACTCGCGGTTCCCCGGGTGATACGCCGCCTGCCGGCGAGCGTGGCTGTCGGTGTGCTGATGGGTCTGGTGTTCGGACCGGTCGCCGGCTTGGGATCGGGCCTGCTCGTCGCGGTTGTGTCGGGCATCTCGCCGCATGTACTGACAGTCGAGGCGTGGTTGACCGGCCGTTTCAATTCGTGGACGCAGCCTTCGACGGCCCAGTCGGGCATCCGACGAGCTTTCGGTGCGCTCGCGGGTCTGGGCGAGAAGGTCGCCATCGAGCGGCGGATAGCCCTGACGCTCGGCCGCTTCACGGCGCTCATCGCAGGAATCGCAGCCGGTTTGACCACCAAAGAGGAGGATGACCTCTTCCGGGTGGTTGCCCACGGGCTGGGCGTCGCGTTGGCCGTCGGCCTGGCGGTCGGCCTGTTCACGATTTCGCCGCGCGTCACGCCGAGCGAGGTGCAGTTCGAGGCGCGCCGGGGAGTGCGCGTGTTCCTTCGGCACGTCGGGATCGGTGTGCTGGCGGGTCTCGGTTCGGGCGTCGCGTTCGGGCTGCTGCTTGGCTCGGCATTCGGGATCACCGTAGGTGTGGCGTTGGGCCTCTCCACCGGGCTCATCGACGGACTGAGCGTCTGGCTGGACGTTCCGGCGGATGTGACGCGGGCGCGCAGCCCGATGTCGACACGCCGTGATGATCGCCGTGCTTCCATCGCGCGAAGTGTGGTGGTGGGAGTCACGATCGGCGTGACGTCGGGGATAGCCTTCGGCCTTGCCGAGGGCCCGGGCAAGGGGGTGCTCTACGGAATCGCCTTCGGGGCCGCCTATGCAGCCGCCGACGCGTACTTCGGCCTCATCTCGACCGTGTCGGGCCGGTACGTCATCGCCCGGACATGGCTTGCGCTGGCCGGCCGGTTGCCGTGGCACCTCATGGCTTTCCTGGATGACGCCCACGAGCACGGCGTCCTCCGGCGTGCCGGTGCCGTCTATCAATTCCGCCACACGCGGCTGCAGGAGCGCTTGGCGGCCGTCGGGTAGGCGGCGCGTGTCCAGGTGACGAGCAGCGCGAATCCATGATCCGGCAGCCGGAGGCGTCCGCCGACGCGCTGCAGTTGGTTCTGCGACCCGGCGGGGCCATAGCGGCGCACACCTCCCGGGTGTTGCCGAACAGGGAGTACTGCCCGGGACAGGGTATTAGGGCGCCCGCCCGGTTCCGGCCCGGCGGGAGCCGCCGTACTGCGAGGGCGCCAAGGATGTCGCGGAGTTCGTCGAGGGAATGCCCCGCAGAGCGGCACAGCCAGCGTTCCAATTGGTTGTGGCGACCACGGACGGCAAACCGGTTGGCTTCGCCTTCGGACATCAACTCACGGCCGACGCGAAATGGTGGCAAGGCGCAACAACACCGCTGCCCGATTCGATCGTAAGAGAGTACGCGGGTCATACCTTCGCCATCATCGAGCTTGCCGTAGCAGCAGAGTATCGCCGACGTGGAATAGCCAAGGCGTTGCACGACGCGCTCCTGGTCGACGCCAATGAAGAGCGAGCCACGCTGCTGGTCAGGCCGGAAGCTGTGCCCGCACGCACGGCATACGAACGTTGGGGGTACGCACGAGTGGGTGCCATTAGGCCGTGGCCCGGGGCACCCCTCTACGACGCCATGGTGCTCAATCTGCGACGCCTCGGATAAGTGGCTATTCGCAGTTGGCCGTGGTGGCCTGCTGATTCAAGCGTGTACGCCGTGGGTGCTCGGGTCGCTGGGGTGGAGTGGTGGCGCGGCTACCGTGGGTGCACGGCGTAGGTCAGGTGCGTCACCCGCGACGACGGCTCCGAACGGACCGGCTCCAGCGCGACCCTGGACGCGTCCACGCCGTCGAACAGGCGGATGCCGGAGCCGAACAGCACGGGCGACAGCGCGATCGAGAACTCGTCGACCAGGCCGGCGTTCACGTACTCCAGGATCGTTGCGCCGCCGCCCGCGATGCGGACGTCGCGGTCGCCGGCGGCCTCGCGGGCCTGGTCGAGCGCGGCCTCGATGCCGTCGTTGAGGAAGTGGAAGGTGGTCCCACCCGGCCGCTCCCAGGGGTCACGCTTTGTGTGCGTCACGACGAACACCGGCGTGTGGAACGGCGCCTCCTCCGGCCACGCCTGCTCGCCGGCGTCGAACATGCGCTTGCCCATCACGCTCGCGCCGGTGCGCTCGAACGTCTCCCGCACGATGTCGTTGTCGCGCCCCTCCTCACCGCCCTCGCCAAGCTTCAGGTTCTCCCGCAAGAACCGCAGCGGGAAGATCCACTGCTGCAGTTCCATCCACTGCTGCCCCATCAAGTCCTCGAGGGACTCGGGCGCGATGAAACCGTCCAGCGACATCGACACGCTGAAGAACACCCGCCCGGCCATCAGCCCTCCGCTCCCTTCCGAACGATCTCGGTGACGTAGGCCGCCAGGCTGCTCAGGGTCTGCTGGCCGCCCTCGATCGCGTGGTACTTCTCGACCGCCTCGTCGCGTAGTTGTTTGGTGGGGAACACCGTGCGCATCACGATCCGGGTCGCCGCACCGTCCGGCGCGAAGGCCAGGACCGACTCGAAGGCGTCCGGGTCGTCGCGGGACTCACCGTGCAGCAGCGCGATCCGCTCCGGCGGGACGATCTCGGTCCAGGTGATCCACTC
>JBKOWB010000420.1:0-7223 GCA_046724195.1 Actinomycetota bacterium | reverse complement strand
CCCGGCGAGTTGCTCGTCGAGCGCGCCCAGGTGCTGGCCGGCACGGCGACGACTCCGGTGGCCCTGGGCGAGGTCCGTGCCGCCGGTAAGAGGCCCATGCCGGCCACCGACTGGGCCCGCGGGCTCCGCATCATCGAAGGGGAGACGTTCGAGTGACGGACCCGCACCGGGCCGACCGGCCGCACGGATCGGGACGCCCCAGGAGACCGGGCGGCCCGGGGTACTCTCGCGACGGCCGTACCGGACGGGCTCCGCGCGCGGGCCGGCCCCCGTCCGACCCGGCGCGGCAGGCGGCGTACGAGGCGATCGCGGCGGTGCATCGCGACGACGCGTATGCGAACCTGGCACTCGCCGAGATCCTCCGCGGCATGCGGCTGCACGGCCGGGACGCCGCGTTCGCCACCGAGCTGACGTACGGCACGCTCCGCTCGCTCGGCACGCTCGACCTCATCATCGCGGCGGCGGCCGGACGCGACGTGGCCCGCATCGACCCGCCCGCCCGCGACGCGCTCCGCCTCGGCGCCTACCAGCTGCTGCACACCCGGGTGCCGGCGCACGCCGCGGTGAACCAGACCGTCGACCTGGTCCGGTCCGTGGCGCCGGGCGCGACCGGCTTCGCCAACGCGGTCATGCGCGGCATCTCCGAGACCGACCTGGACGCGTGGCTGGCCCGGCTCGCGCCAAAGTACGAGGACGACCCGGTCGGCAACCTGTCGGTGCTGCACAACCATCCTCAGTGGATCGTCCGAGCGTTTGCGGAAGCGCTCGGCGGCGACCTCGACGACACCGCCCGGCTGCTGATCGAGGACAACCAGCCGGCCGCCGTGCACCTGTGCGCTCGGCCGGGCCGGGCCGACGCGGTCGAGCTCGCGGACGAGGTCGGCGGCGTGCCGGGCGCCTTCTCGCCGTACGCGGTCTACCTCAGCGGCGGATCGCCGGCCGAGCTCGCGGCTATCGCCGACGGCCGCGCGCACGTGCAGGACGAGGGCTCCCAGCTGGTCGCGGCCGCGCTGCTGGCCGCGCCGATCGAAGGCCCCGACACGCGGTGGCTGGACCTGTGCGCGGGCCCGGGCGGCAAGGCCGGCCTCCTCGGCTCGATCGCCGCGCGGCGCGGCGCGGCGGTGACCGCGGTCGAGGTGGCGGAACACCGCGCGCGCCTCGTCGAGCAGGCCACCGAGGGTCTGCCGGTGACCGTGCTGCCGATGGACGGCCGCGCGGTCGGCCGGGACCCGGACCTGCCCGAGGAGTCGTTCGATCGGGTGCTCGTCGACGCGCCGTGCACCGGCCTCGGCTCGCTGCGCCGGCGGCCCGAGGCGCGCTGGCGGCGCACGCCGGACGACCTGCCGCCGCTGACCCGGCTGCAGCGCGAACTGCTCGTCGCGGCGCTGCGAGCGGTCCGGCCGGGCGGCCTGGTGGCGTACGTCACGTGTTCGCCGCACGTGGTGGAAACCCAGGTCACGGTGACCGAGGGGTCCCGGCGCAGCGGGGTCGAGGCGGACTTCGTGGACGCCCGCGCGCTGCTGCCGCCGGGTATGCCGGGCCTTGGGGCCGGCCCGACCGTCCAGCTGTGGCCGCACCGGCACGGCACCGACGCGATGTTCCTGGCGGTGCTGCGCCGCACGAGTTGATTCTCGCGGCTAGGCGTAGTGGATCTTCAGTTTCGTCGGGCCTACGCCCTGGTAGGAGCCCTTGATCGTCTCTCCGGAGAGCCACAGGAAGCACTGCACGGTACGGTCGCCGGCGCTCCAGGCCGCCTCGGTGCCGGGGAAGCCCAACCAGCCGGTGCGGTATTTCATCATCCCGTCGTCCGGGACGTTCGTGTAGCGCGCGATCGCGGAGAGGCAGCCCCTGGACAGCTCAAGGCTGCCCTGCAGGCGCGCGTACGGCATCGGCGGCGCGGTCCACAGGCCGACGAACTCCGCGTGGTGGGCGCGGTCGCAGTCCACGGACGCCACCGCGCGGACGCTGTCGCCGTCGATGGTCGGGTTGAAGCAGCCCAGTCTCAGCTCGGAGTCGCCGGCCAGCGCACCCCGCAGGCTCCCCTCGCGCCCGACGAGGGCGCCGTCGTCGTCGCTCTCGGCGACGTCACACCGGAACCAGCGTGCGCCGGCGTCCCAGCCGACCTTGTCGGGCAGCACGAACTGGACGACCACCCGGCTCGCCCGCCACGCGCCGCCGAGGAAGCCGTCGCCCCGCCGCGAGCACTCGCGGTAAGCGGTCACCCGCGCCGCCCCGGCCATGCCCTGATTCGCGTCCGGCCGGGCGGCCACCCCGCTCAGGTCGCCGACCCAGTAGGTCTCGGCCATGTGGCGTTGCCGGCAGTCGATCGGCGCGTAGGTCTCCGGGGACGTGGTCTCCGGCACGTCGTCGAAACACTGCGCGTTCAGCGGCCGCCATTGGACCGCCGGCGGCGGCGGAGCCCAGCCGTCGGTGAGGTTGCCGTCGACGCCCTCGGGGAGGGCGTCGGTGCACCCCGCGGTCAGGCCGAGCGCCGCGGCGCACCCCAGGGCGGCGAGCCACCCTCGCATCTCTCGCCTCCCGTGGCCGCTCGCTGGTCGAGCGGCAACTGTAACGATCGATCGAGCCGTTCACCGCACCGGCAGGGCGGACGGACCGGCGTTCTTGAGCGATCGGGTCAGCGTCCGGTCGCTGAACCATAGGAAGCACCGCACTCTACGCTCGCCTAGCAGCCACTCGGTCTTCGTCGGGTTGAACGAGATCCAGCCGGTGCGGTACTGGACGTCGCCGTCGTCCGGTACGCCGGTGTACGCCGCGATGGCGCTGCGGCAACCGGCGGCGCTCCGGGTGCGGTCCTGGCGCTGCTGCGCGTACGGGATGTCCGGACCGGTCCACAGCCCGACGAACTCCGCCTGATGCTTCCTGATGCATGGCACCGGCGTCATGGTGCGGACGTCGTCGGAGTCGACGGTCGGGTTGAAGCAGCCCAGCCGCAGCGGCGACGGACCCTTCAACGCGCCCTTCAGGCTCGCCGTGCGTCCGGTGTCACTCAGTCCATCGAGATCGGATTGCGTGACGTCGCAGCGGAACCAGCGCGCGCCACCGGCCCATGCCTCGCGCGACGGCCAGGTGACGTGTACGCCGATCCGCGCTTTGCGCCACGGCCCGCCGAGGAAGTCGGCGGCCGCGGCCGAGCACTCCCGATACGCCGCCCGTGACCCCGCCGATCCGTCGGACGGCGCGACCGGATCATCGGGACCCGTGCCGACGTGGTACGTCTCGGCGACGTGCAGCTCCCGGCACCGGATCGGCCGGTAGTCGTCGATCGATCCGGTCGCCGGAAGCGTCTCGTGGCACACGCCGGTCGCGGGCCGGAACATCGTGGCGGGCGGTGGGAGCGACCAGCGGTCGGTGAGGTCCTGTGTGGCCGGCGGGTCGCTGCAGGCGCCGGCCCCGGCCAGCAACGCGGACGCTGCCATGACGGTGAACCACCGACGCACCCTGACCGCCTCCGTGACGTGAACACCATGAGTATCGCGGCATCATGCCATTACGGCAGCGCGGGAGACCGGCCATGATCGCCGGCCCAGGTCATACACTTCAGCGGTGGAGCCATCGCCGATCATCGCCCCCAGCATCCTGGCCGCGGACTTCGCCCACCTCGCCGACGAGGTGCACGCCGTCGAGGCGGAGGCCGACTGGGTGCACGTGGACGTCATGGACAACCACTTCGTCCCGAACCTGACCATCGGACTTCCGGTGGTGCAGAGCCTGCGCCGCGCGACCACCATCCCGTTCGACGTGCACCTGATGATCACGGACCCGGACCGGTGGGCCCCGGGCTACGCCGAGGCAGGCGCCTACAACGTGACATTCCACGCCGAGGCCTGCGAGAACCCGGTCAAGCTGGCCAAGACGCTGCGGGCCGCCGGTTCGAAGGCGGGGCTGGCGATCGACCGGGACACGCCGGTCGAGCCGTACCTCGAGCTCCTACCCTTCGTGGACGTCTTGCTGATCATGACGATCAAGGCCGGCTTCGGCGGGCAGACCTTCATCCCCGAGATGATGCAGAAGGTCCGCGACGTGCGGCGCCGGGCCACGGTCAAGAACCTCGAGGTGCGGATCGAGGTGGACGGCGGCGTCGGCGCCGACACCATCGAGCAGGCCGCCGAGGCCGGGGCGGACGCGTTCGTCGCGGGCACGGCCGTCTACGGCGCGGACGACCCGGCCGAGGCCGTCCGCCGGCTGCGCGCCCTGGCCCGGAGAACGAAGGTACGGGCATGACCGCGGAGCGAAGCGGAGCGATGACATGAGTACGGGTGTGGTGAGGCACAAGGCCGACGGCCTCGAGCTGGACCCGGACGGCCGCCCAGACGTCATCCTCGTGGTGGACGACGACGAGGACATCGCCGGCTTCGTCGAGTTCAACCTCAAGGTGCACGGCTTCGAGGTGATCAGGGCGCGGGACGGCCAGGACGCGCTCGAGATGATGGAGAGCCGCCGCCCGGACCTGGCCGTCATCGACTGGATGATGCCGAACATGGACGGCGTCGAGCTCACCCGGCGGCTACGCGCCGAGCCGCTCACGTCGGCCCTTCCGGTGATCATGCTGACCGCCAAGGGCCTGACCGTGGACAAGGTCGTGGGGCTCACCGCAGGGGTCGACGACTACCTGGTCAAGCCGTTCGACACCGCCGAGCTGATCGCGCGGGTCTCCTCCACGCTGCGGCGCAACAAGGAGTTCCGCGAGGTCTCGCCGCTGACCGGCCTGCCCGGCAACGCCCGGGTGCGCCGCGAGATCGTGGAGCGGATGCGCGCCGGCGGTGACTACTCGGTCGGCTACATCGACATCGACCGGTTCAAGAGCGTCAACGACGTGTACGGCTTCGACCGCGGCGACGAGTTCATCACCGCGCTTGCCCGCAGCCTGCACCGTGCGGTCGCCCAGGCCGGCCCGCCGCCGGTGTTCCTCGGCCACATCGGCGGCGACGACTTCGTCTTCGTCTGCACGCCCGACCAGGTGCTACCGCTCACCAAGCGGGCGGTGACCGATTTCGAGCAGTCCGCCGACCAGCTGTACGACGCCGAGGACGCCCAGCGCGGCTACATCGAGGTGCCCGACCGCCGGGGCAACAAGCAGCGCGCCGCCTTGGTGACACTGTCGATCGGCGTGGCCGAATCGAAGTCGACCGGCCGGCGGTTCACTGATCCGCGGGTCGTGGTGGCCGTGGCGTCCGAGATGAAGAAGGTCGCGAAGAGCCAGCCCGGCTCGTACGTGGCGATCGACCGTCGCCGCGGCAGCGAATCCGGCGGCACCGAGATGTGACCTGTCTCGCCCGGCAGGTGGCATCTCGCGCTCCGCGTGCGAGACTCAATGGTGACCCACCACGCGCTGGCGGGACTCGGTGAAATTCCGAACCGGCGGTGATCCTTCGCCCTGTCGAAGGTAAGCCCGCGACCCGGACGTCGCACCATGACGGCCGGTGGACCTGGTGAGACTCCGGGGCCGACGGTTGATCGAGCGGCATTGCCGATCGGTCAGACAGTCCGGATGGGAGGCAGCGCGCGGAATCGGATCCGGGACTCGTCGCGGCGTGCCTCGGCCGGGGCGGCGTTCGCCGTACCCGTACGTCCGGTTCGCAGCGTTTCTTCCCCTTTCCAGTGCGTGACCATATCGCGCTGGAGAGGGACGCAGATGGTGACCGAGGACGAGGCGATGCGCCGCGCTATCGCGCTGGCCGCCCGGGGCCTCGGCACGACCAGTCCCAACCCGGTCGTCGGCTGCCTGCTGCTGAGCGCGGACGACGAGGTGGTGGGCGAGGGCTTCCACGCGTACGCGGGCGGCCCGCATGCGGAGATCGTCGCGCTGGCCCAGGCTGGCGAGTTGGCCCGCGGCGGCACCGCGGTGGTCACCCTCGAGCCCTGCAATCACACCGGCCGCACCGGCCCCTGCGCCCAGGCGCTCATCGCGGCGGGCATCAGGCGCGTGGTCATCGCCGTCGACGACCCGACGCCGGTCGCGGCCGGGGGAGCGGCCACGCTGCGGTCCGCGGGCGTGCAGGTCGAGACCGGAGTACGGCGCCGCGAGGCCGAGCAGGGCAACATCGCCTGGCTGACCGCGGTGCGCCGGGTCCGGCCGTACGTGACGTGGAAGTTCGCCGCGACGCTGGACGGCCGCTCCGCCGCCGCCGACGGCACCAGCCAGTGGATCACCTCGGCGCCCGCCCGGACGGACGTGCACACGCTGCGCAGCACCGTCGACGCGATCATCGTCGGGATCGGCACGGTCCTCGCCGACGACCCGCACCTGACCGTGCGGGACCTTCGCGACGGCAGCCTGGCCATCAAGCAGCCGTTGCGCGTGGTCGTCGACTCCCACGGCCGTACCCCCGCGGACGCCCGGGTCCGCGATGGCGCCGCGCCCACCTGGATCGCGACGGCGGCCGACGTCGGCGCCGGACCCGACGGCCGGATCGACCTGCGCGCCCTGCTCGCCGAGCTGTACGCGCGCGGCGTCCGCAACGTGCTGCTCGAGGGTGGCCCCACGCTGGCCGGCGCGTTCCTCGCGGCTGACCTGGTCGACCGGGTGATCGGCTACGTGGCGCCGAAGCTGCTCGGGGCCGGCACGCCCGCCCTGGTCGACGCGGGCGTGGCGACTGTCGGCGAAGCGATCGAGCTGGACCTCACCGACATTACGCAGATCGGAACCGACCTGCGCTTCACCGCATCGCTGGTGCAGAAGGAGAGCTGATGTTCACCGGGATTGTCGAGGAACTGGGTGAGGTCGTCTACCTCACCGACGCGGGCGGGGATTCGGCGGTCGTCGCCGTGCGGGGACCTCTCGTCACGTCCGACGCCCGGCACGGCGACTCGATCGCGGTCAACGGCGTCTGCCTGACCGTCATCGACAGCTCGGACGGCGTCTTCACGGCCGACGTGATGGGGGAGAGCCTGCGCCGCTCCTCGCTGGGCGTGCTGCGGCCCGGCAGCCCGGTCAACCTGGAGCGCGCCGCGACCGTCGGCAGCCGGTTGGGCGGCCATCTCGTGCAGGGCCACGTCGACGGCGTGGCACGGGTGATCGCACGCGAACCCGCCGACGAGTGGGAAGTGCTGCGATTCTCGCTGCCGCCGGAGCTCGCCCGGTACGTGGTGGAGAAGGGCTCGATCACCGTCGACGGGGTGTCCCTGACGGTGACCGCGGTCGGCGCCGACTGGTTCGAGGTCGGGCTCATCCCGACCACCCTCAAACTCACCACCCTGGGCCA
>JBKOWB010000304.1:0-3810 GCA_046724195.1 Actinomycetota bacterium | reverse complement strand
CTCGCCGCTGGCGCTCACCGCGAGAATCTGCTCGCGGATGTTGTGTGCCAGGCCCGGGTCGGCCTCCGCATCCGGGTCGAACACGTTGCGCCAGTTGTGCGACCTTTCCAGGAACCGCTGCTGGTTGGTCTCGTCGCCGAGTGCTCCGGCCAGCCGGGACAGGCCGTAGTCCGCCGCGGCGTCCTCGAGCGTCTCGGCCGCGCCGCCCCAGCAGTGGCAGTCGTCGGTGGGCACGTAGCCGAGGGAGAGGTACTTGTCGAGCGCCGGGCGCTGACCGACGCACTCGACCGGGCATCCGGAGTCGTTGTGGTCGTTCGCGGTGGGCACGGTCGCCGCGTGCTCCAGCGAGTCGAACGCTCCCCTGACGTCGAAGTCGCGGGCGCCGAACGCGTACATGCCCGCGATGGCGGCGGCCGACGGGTCGCCCGACATTACGCTGGTCTTGCCGTGCTGGAGCAGCCAGCGGTCCCACTCGCCGTCGCGCTGGGTGGCGTAGTTGAACAGCGACTGCGCGAAGTCGCTCGCCATCTTCGGGTCCAGCAGCGCGAGGAGCTGCACCTGGGCGCGATACACATCCCAGCCGGAGAATGTGCCGTATTGCGCCTTCTGCCTTGGCGACAAGGCATGCGCGACGCCGTCCGCGCCCATGTACTGCCCGTCGACGTCGCTGGTCAGCGTCGGCTCGAGCTGCGCGTGGTAGAGCGCGGTGTAGAACGTCCGCTTCTGCGCCTCGGTCCCGCCGCCGATGCCGATCTTCTTGAGCCGCGCCGACCAGGCCGCTCGCGCTCCCGCCGCGACGGCGTTGAAGCTGAAGGGGGTGTTCTCGGCGGCCAGGTTCGCCGCGGCGCCGGCCTCGCTGACGTAGGAGATGCCCACACGCACGCCGACGCTCGTCGTCCCGGGCGCGAACGTCACGAAGCCGCCCGAGCCCTTGCCGGCGTTCGGGCGTCCGGAGCCGCTGTATCCGCTGCCACCGCTCGCGTCCGTGCCGCCCGCGGTCAGGGTCGCGTCCGTCCAGGTGCCGGTAGCCGCGAACGGCTGGTCCAGCTTCGCGACGAAGTGCAGCGTGTAGTACGCGTGGCTGTTGTCCGTACTCTGCGGTCCGCAGAAGTTGCCGGCGCTCACCGAGCCGCTGACCGTCCGCGTCGCGGGGTCGATGTGGACGGTCGCGTCCGCGCTTCCGGTCTCCGACATCGAAGTCCGGAAGAGCAGGCTGGCGGCCTTGTCGGCCGGGAAGCTGAACTGGCCGAAGCCCGTGCGCGGCGTCGCGGTCAGCGTCGCGCCGGCCCCGCTGTCCAGAGCCACACGGTAGAAGCCCGGCTTCGCGGACTCGTTGGCGTGCGAGAACGTGCTGGCGTACACCGAGTCGGTGGTGTCCGCGGTCGGCGAGCCGGCGATGTCGCCGACCTGCGGCATGATCGGGATGTCGCCGTTTCCGCCGGAACAGCCCACGCCGCTCAGGTGGGTGAGACTGAAGCCGCGGATCCGGGTCGCCATGTACTGGTATCCGCCCGGTGCCGGCGTGGATGTCTGGGTGCCGCGCGATGTCTGCGGGCTCCAGGCCAGCATGCCGAACGGCGTCACCGCACCTGGGTAGGTGTTGCCCAGGTTCGTCGAGCCGATGAACGGATTCACGTACGCGGCCGGGTCCGCGACCAGCGGCGGCGGCGTCGCCGCGTGTGCCGCCGTCGCGTCGAACGGCACGGTCAGTGCCACGCCCGCCAGCACTGCGACGGTACGGAATCCGAACACGCGTCCCCCAAATGACATCGATGTCAGGTGATCTCCGGGGGTCAGCTTGTATTCACACGCTCCGATGTGTCAACCCGTGGTCTGGTCCTTGGTGAGGTGGAGCAGCCAGTTTTTCCCGTCCGTATGGATCAGGGCATATCGCCGCGGCGTGCCCTTGCCGTGCAGGGTGAAAACGAGCCGCCTGTCGTTCCGGTCGTCCTCGTGCCACCAGCCGATGTCGGCGATGAATTTCTCGGCATCCGTGTACGTGAGGTGGTCGAGGTCGTGGTCGGGCACCGCGACGGCCAGCCGGTCCTTCGCGGGATCGGTCGGCAGTCCACGGGGCAACGCCCAGCTCTTGAGCACCCCGTCCTCCTCGAGCCGCAGGTCGAAATGCGGCTGCGGCTTGCGGTGGTCGTGCAGCACGAACGACGGGCGGTCAGTCATGCTCGGGCGCTCCCGTGACGAGGTGGTCGCCGGCCTCCAGCGCCTCGATGACCAGCCGGCGGACGTGGCCGCCGCGCGCCCGGTAGAGAACGCGCCGGCCGTCGCGGCGGCTCGCGACGAGGCCGGCGAGCAGGAGTTTCGCCAAGTGCTGGGAGACCGCGGGGCGGGCCGCCTGGACCGCGGCGGCGAGGCCGCCGACGTCGCGCTCGCCATCTCGCAGCAGCCAGAGCAGGCGCAGCCGGGTGGGGTCGGCGAGCATCCGCAGTGCCGTCACGGTGGCCTCGACCTGCGCGCCGCTCGGTAGCTGTTGCCGGTCGTGGGCAGTTGCAGCGTTGTCGCGTGCGTACATGAGCACCTATCCTGCCACCATGGGCCACCAGCATTCCCACACGCATGCGCACCACGATTCGGCGACCGGACTCCGGGCGCTGTGGATCTCGCTGGCGGTGCTCGGCGCGACCGCCGCGGCGCAGGCGGTCGTCGTATTCTTCTCCGGCTCGGTCGCCCTGCTCGGGGACACGCTGCACAACGTCGCGGACGCGCTCACCGCCGTGCCGCTCGGCGTCGCGTTCCTGGTCGGCCGCCGCGCCGCAAACCGTCGCTATCCGTACGGCTACGGCCGCGCCGAGGACCTCGCCGGGCTGTTCGTCGTCGCGGTGATCGCCGCGTCCGCGGCACTCGCGGCCTGGCAGGGCGTCCAACGCCTGCTGCACCCCCAGGACGTGCACCATCTCGGGTACGTCGCCGCCGCCGCGGTGATCGGTTTCGCGGGCAACGAGTGGGTGGCCCGGTACCGGATCCGGGTCGGGCGGCGCATCGGCTCCGCCGCGCTGGTCGCCGACGGGCAGCACGCCCGTACCGATGGCTTCACGTCGTTGGCCGTGTTGCTTGGCGCCGGCGGCGTCGCGATCGGCTGGCGGTGGGCTGACCCGGCCGTAGGGTTGGCGATCGCCGTGCTCATCCTGGTCGTGCTCGTGGATGCCGCGCGCATGGTGTTCGGGCGGCTGCTCGACGGCGTCGATCCGGCGCTGGTCGACGACGCGGAGGCCGCACTCGCGGCGACGCCGGGCGTGACCTCGGTCGGTGCGGTCCGGTTGCGCTGGACGGGCCACCGATTGCGCGCGGAGGCCGAGATCGCGGTCGCGCCGTCGCTGACGATCGTCGAGGCGCACGCGATCGCGCTCGACGCCGAGCACGAGTTGACACACGCTCTACCCCACCTGGCCGGCGCCACGGTGCACCTCGACCCGGCCGACATCCGGCACGCCCACTTCACGGCCGCCTGATCCGCACTCCGCGGTCCGTGGCCGAGCGGGTCGGTGACTCTGCTCCGGCCCGAATCCAGGCTGTGACCTGCCTTAGCGTCCGCCGCCAAGATGCTGTCAACCCATCGAGCGTGATTGGTGTTCGGGGGCGTTGGGTATCACGCCGTCGGCGGAAGACTTCCGCCCGCTGAATGGAGCTAGCCATGATCGTCTTGGGCGTCATCCTGCTGTTATTGGGCATCTTCCTGCACGTGTCGATCCTCTACACGATCGGCATCATCCTGCTGATTGTGGGCGTCGTCTTCTGGATTCTGGGCTCGGTCGGCCGGCCGATCGGCGGCCGGAAGTATTGGTATTGATCCACCGG
>JBKOWB010000364.1:0-19256 GCA_046724195.1 Actinomycetota bacterium | reverse complement strand
TCTTCTTGGCTCCGGTCTTCTTGGCCGTCGCGGCCGCCTTCTTCGCCGGCGCGTCCGCGGCCTTCTTCGTGACCGCCTTCGTCGCCTTCTTGCGCGGCGCCGGCCCCTTCGCACGCTTCTCGGCGAGCATCTCCGAGGCCTGCTCGATGGTCAGCTCCTCGGGCGTCTGCCCACGCCGCAGCGACGCGTTGACCTCGCCGTCGGTGACGTAAGGCCCGAACCGGCCATCCTTGATCACCATGGGCCTTTCGGTGACCGGATCCGGACCCATCTCGCGCAACGGCGGCGCGGCGGCCCGGCGCTGCCGGGTCTTCGGCGCGGCCAGCAACGTGAGGGCCTCGTCCAGCGTGACCGTGAAGAGCTTGTCCTCGCTGTCCAGCGAGCGGAACTCGGCGCCACGCTTAACGTACGGTCCGTAGCGGCCGTTCGCGGCCACGACCTCGGCACCCGTCTCGTCGACACCGATCGTCCGGGGCAGCGTCAGCAGCTTCAGCGCGTCCCCGAGAGACACCGTGTCGGGCGACTGCGACCGGAACAGCGACGACTTGCGCTCGCCGCTGGCGACGTACGGGCCATAGCGGCCCGACCGCAGCACCACCGGCTCGCCGGTTGCCGGGTCGTCGCCCAGAGAACGCTCGCCACCGCCGCCGAGGAACAGCTCCTCGACCTTCGCCGGCGTCAGTTCGTCGGGCGCGATGCCCTCGGGAATCGCGACGCGATCGTCGCCTGACTCCTCCTCCTGCGTGGGGAGGAAGCGCTGCAGGTAGGGGCCGTACCGGCCGACCCGGACAACCACCGAACGGCCCGAGTCGTCGGTGAAGAGGGGGATCGAGTTCACCGAGCGAGCGTCGATCTCGCTCAGGTTCTCGGTCACCAACTTCTTCAGACCGCCGGCCTTCGCGATCGTGTTGGCGCCGGCGAGCTGGCTGCCGAAGTAGAACGAGGTGAGGAAGTCGAGCGCCGCGTGATCGCCGCCGGCGATCTCGTCCAGCCGGTCCTCCATCGCGGCGGTGAAGTTGTAGTCCACCAGCCGTGGGTAGTGGCCCTCGAGCAGGCCGACCACCGCGAACGCGAGGAACGACGGGATCAATGCCTGGCCGCGCTTGGCCACGTAGCCGCGGTCCTGGATGGTCCGCATGATCGACTCGTACGTCGACGGCCGGCCGATGCCCAACTCCTCCAGCGCCTTGACCAGCGACGCCTCGGTGTAGCGGGCGGGCGGCGAAGTGTGGTGGCCGACGGCCGCGAGCTCCTCGGCGGTCAGCGGCTGGTCCTTGATCAGGTGGGGCAGGCGGTGCTCGGCGTCCTCGGCCTCGGCGTTCTCGTCGTCGGACGACTCGACGTACGCCCGCAGGAAGCCCGGGTCGGTGATCGTCTTGCCGGTCGCGGCGAAGTCGACCTCCTCGCCCGCGGTGGAGATCGCGCGGATCCGCACGCTCACCGAATTGCCGACCGCGTCGGTCATCTGCGATGCGATGGTGCGGCGCCAGATCAGCTCGTACAGCTTGAACTCGTCGGTGGACAGCTCGTTCGCGACCTCGCCCGGGGTGCGGAAGTTGTCGCCCGCGGGGCGGATCGCCTCGTGCGCCTCCTGCGCGTTCTTGACCTTGCCGGTGTAGCGGCGGGGCTGCGGTGGAACGTTGTTCGGGCCGTACAGGTCGGCGATCTGGCGGCGGGCCGCGGCCAGGGCGGTCTCGGAGAGGTTCACCGAGTCCGTACGCATGTAGGTGATGAAGCCGTTCTCGTACAGCCGCTGGGCCGTACGCATGGTCTGCGAGGCGGAGAACCGCAGCTTACGGGCGGCCTCCTGCTGGAGCGTCGAGGTGATGAACGGAGCGTAGGGCCGCCGCCGGTACGGCTTCTCCTCGACCCGCGTGACCGTGAACGGCCGGTCCTGCAAGCGGGCGGCGAGCCCGCGAGCGCCGTCACCGTCCAGGTGCACCACGCCGGCGCTGGGCCGGACCTGGCCGGTCGTCGGCTCGAAGTCTCTGCCCGTAGCGATCCGGTCGCCATCGAGGGCGATCAGCGTGGCGTTGAAGTTCCGCGGGCCTTCCTTGACCTCGCCCTGGACCGCGAGGAGGGCGTTGATGTCCCAGTACTCCGCCGACCGGAACGCCATCCGCTGGCGCTCGCGCTCGACCACGATGCGCGTCGCCACGGACTGCACGCGGCCTGCGGAAAGCCGGGGCATCACCTTCTTCCACAGGACCGGGCTGACCTCGTAGCCGTACAGCCGGTCCAGGATCCGGCGGGCCTCCTGCGCGTCGACGAGGTCCCGGTCGATGTCGCGCGGGTTCGCGACCGCGGCCTGGATCGCCGGCTTGGTGATCTCGTGGAAGACCATCCGCCGGACCGGCACCTTCGGCCTGATCGTCTCGACCAGGTGCCAGGCGATGGCCTCGCCCTCGCGGTCCTCATCGGTGGCGAGGAAGATCTCGTCGACCTCCTTCGCCAGCTTCGTCAGCTTGGCGATCTGCTGCTTGCGATCCGGTGACACGACGTACAGCGCCTGGAAGCCGTTGTCGACGTCGACGCCGAGCCGCGCCCACGACTCGCCCTTGTACTTGGCGGGCACGTCGGCCGCGTTGCGCGGCAGATCGCGGACATGGCCGAAGGAGGCCTCGACGAAATAGTCGGGCCCCAGGTAACCGGCGATCGTCTTGGCCTTCGACGGGGACTCGACGATGACCAGACGGGTCGTCCTGGCGTTACTCGGCACGGCACTCCCAAACTTCCAGTCCCTGGCACGGGCGACGGCACACAGACCTTCAACGTAACGCGCCGGACGAGCACACATTCCCGGGCCACCCCGGGGCCGGATCGTGACGGTCCGGCCACTGCACGCGTCCGACGGCGACACGGTACACCGGGAACGTGGCGTCGTGTCGCACATAGTCCGAGAAGATCACGCAGTGGCGCCGCCCGGCCACAGCGCCTCCGGAGCCGCCTCCGGACGCTCTCCGACCAGTTCAGCGAGGCGTCTCATCCGCTTCCTTCCCAAGATCAGATAGTAGCGTCCATCATCCGATACCAATCCCGCAAGGCCAGCCCTGACCAGGGCCGCGTCGGCGATCGCATGATCTTTTTCCGGATCCATGCCGAGCGCGTATCCGCCGGCGTGCGGTTCACCCGCGGCCGCGACCCACAACCGCAGCCGAGGCCCGTTGAGAAAGAGCCGGTCGGCGGCCGCCGGCCAGGCGCGGGCCAGACCGTTCAACTGACTTGAGTACGCCGTTCGGACCTCGAAAGACGCAACACCACCTCCCGGTGGGCTCCCGGCGGCACCGGCGTGCCGGGCCGCCCCGGAATCCTCCTGGGCGGTGGTAGGCCGTACCTCCGCTTCTTGATCCCGCGACCCGTGTCCCTGTCCTGTCTGTTCTCGGTCGTCCTCGGCCATTTCAGGGTTTTCGTTCCCCTCGATCGGCTCTCGGCTCAGTTCCCTGCCGGCGAGCTGCTGGTCTTCGGCCGTCGCGACGGGGAGCCAGGTCACCACGAGGCCACGGCTGACCAGCTCGGCGACGAGGACGTGCACGCGCCATGCCGCGTCGACGCGGATCGAGACGCGGGCGGTGCCGCCCATGCGCCCGAGGCGGCCGGGGCCGGCGAGCAGGCCGGCCAGGTCGACGGGCGACGGCTCGGCGGCCTCGACGCCGAAGATCGACAGCTGCCGACCGGCGCCAGGGTGCAGGGGCGGGCGCCGGTGCCCGATCTTGGCGGCCGGAGTCGGCGCGGGAAGCACCTCGCGCGGGATCAGCGGCCAGCCGGTCTCGGTCATCGCTCAGCGGCGCTCCGTTCTCAACGGCATTCGGGCACCTCGTCGAAGGCGTCCTTCAGCTCCTTCGACTCGAGGTTGCTGGTGTCGAGCTCGCTCTCCGCGTACTCGGCGTTGAGCTTGTCCACGACGGCCGCGACCTGTGTATAGAAGGTCTTCGTCGGGGTGGTGGCGAGCGTCTCGATGCCGGCGCGGGCGCGGCCGTAAGCATCGCGCATCGCGCTGAGTGACGCCGTGAAGGTGGCCGCGACCTGCTTGCCGTGCTCGACGTCGGGAACGCCGGCCCGCTGCACGCCGGCACGCGCCTTCTCGCTCGCGGACTCGGCGCCGCCGAAGAGGCGCACCAGGTTCTCCTTGGCCTGCGCCGGCGTGGTCTCGGCGGTCATCTGCTGCTGGGTGCGGGTGGTCAAGGTGCCGATTTCGGTGCGCCACGGGGCGAGGGCCGTGCAAACGGACGCGGCCCAGGCACGCGGTCCCGGCGCGCTCGAACAGCCACCCAGCGTTACGGCGAGCGCGAGGAACGTAAGGAGGGATATCGGTCGAGCCGCACGCATGGATGCAGCGTACGGGGACCGTCCGACACTCATCTCAAGCGGACAGGGACACCCGGCGATGGGCCGGGTGTCCCTGTCGTGTGCTCGGCGAACTCAGGCGCTGATCCGCTCCGACGGGGACGTGGCCGCCGTGGCGTCCTCGCCCATGGAGATCGGCTTGCGCTTGCTGAACACGACCGCGGCCACGATGATCAGCGCCGCCACGACGGAGATGGTGATCCGCAGCGGGGTGTTCTTGTCGGTGCCGAAGCCGTACGCGACGACGGCCGGCGCGATCAGCAGCGAGACCAGGTTCATCACCTTGAGCAGCGGGTTGATCGCCGGGCCGGCGGTGTCCTTGAACGGGTCACCCACCGTGTCACCGATGACCGTGGCGGCGTGGGCGTCGGAGCCCTTGCCGCCGTAGGCGCCGTCCTCGACCAGCTTCTTGGCGTTGTCCCACGCGCCACCCGAGTTGGCCAGGTAGACGGCCATCAGCGTGCCCGTGGCGATCGCGCCGGCCAGGTAGGACGCCAGCGCGCCCGGGCCCAGCCCGAAGCCCACCGCGATCGGAGCCATGATGGCCAGCAGACCAGGGGTGAGCAGCTCCCGCTGGGCGTCCCGGGTGCAGATGTCGACCACGCGGCCGTACTCGGGCCGCTGGGTGCGGTCCATGATGCCCGGGAATTCGCGGAACTGGCGGCGGACCTCCATCACGACCGCTCCCGCGGAACGCGAGACGGCGTTGATCGCCAGGCCGGAGAAGAGGAACACCACGGACGCGCCGATCAGCAGGCCGACGAGGTTGCGCGGGTTCGCGATGTTCAGCAGGTTGAGGATCTGGTTCTGCACAGCGGCCGTCGAGATGCCCGCTTCGGCCAGCGAGCTCGCCAGCGTATTCGTGTACGAGCCGAACAGCGCCGTCGCGGCGAGCACGGCCGTCGCGATCGCGATGCCCTTGGTGATCGCCTTCGTGGTGTTGCCGACCGCGTCCAGCTCGGTGAGGATCCGGGCGCCGTTCTCGTCGACGTCGCCGGACATCTCGGCGATGCCCTGCGCGTTGTCGGAGATCGGGCCGAACGTGTCCATGGCCACGATGACGCCGACCGTGGTCAGCAACCCGGTGCCGGCGAGCGCCACCGCGAACAGCGACAGCGTGATCGACGAGCCACCCAGCAGGAATGCGCCGAACACGCCGGCGCCGATCAGCAGCGCCGAATAGACGGCCGACTCGAGGCCGACGCTGACGCCGGCCAGAATGACCGTTGCGGCGCCGGTCTGCGAGGACTTGCCGATGTCCTGCACGGGACGCCGGTTGGTCTCGGTGAAGTAGCCGGTCAGCGCCTGAATGGCGGCGGCCAGCACGATGCCGATGACGACGGCGCCGATCGCCACCAACTGCGGGTTGCGGCCGCTGGCTGCCACGGCCTGGTCGATGCCGGCGTTCGTGCCGAAGCCGGCGAAGCTGGAGGGCAGGTAGATGAAGCTGACGATCGCCACGCAGATCGCGGAGAGCGCGGCCGCGATGTAGAACGCCCGGTTGATCGCGGTCAGGCCGTTGCGGTCCGAGGGGCGCAGCCGGGTGATGAAGACGCCCACGATCGCGATGACCACGCCGATCGTCGAGACGATCAGCGGGAAGATCAGGCCGTCCTGACCGAAGGCCGCCTGGCCCAGGATCAGCGCCGCGACCAGCGTGACCGCGTACGACTCGAAGAGGTCGGCCGCCATGCCCGCGCAGTCCCCGACGTTGTCGCCCACGTTGTCGGCGATCGTCGCGGGGTTCCGGGCATCGTCCTCCGGGATGCCCTTCTCCACCTTGCCCACCAGGTCCGCGCCGACGTCGGCGGCCTTGGTGAAGATGCCGCCGCCGACCCGCATGAACATGGCGAGCAGCGCGGCACCGAAGCCGAAGCCTTCGAGCACGGTGGGGGCGTCGCTGCGGTAGATGAGTACCACCAGCGCGCCGCCCAGCAGGCCCAGGCCGACCGTGAGGAAGCCGACCACGCCGCCGGTGCGGAACGCGATGCCCATCGCCCTCTCGCGGCCGCCGGGCTCGCCCGCCGCCGCGGCCACGCGCAGGTTCGCGCGGGTCGCGAGCGACATGCCCGCGGCGCCGATGAAGGAGCTGAACGTCGCGCCGACGATGAAGAACAGGGATCGGCCGATCTTGACCACGACCTCGCTGTCGGTGCTGTGCACCGGCAGCAGGAACAGCAGCACGACCGCGATGACGACAAAGATCGCCAGCGTCCTGAACTGGCGGAACAGGTACGCCGCCGCGCCTTCCTGGACGGCGCCGGCGATTTCCTGCATGTTCTTGGTGCCCCGCCCGTTGGCGAGCACCGACCTGACGAACGCGGCGGCAAAGCCCAGCGCCACCAGCGCGAAGACCAGCGCGACGATGACGAATGTGACGTTCGAACTGCTGAGGGACACCCCGCCGCTCTCCGCGGCCAGGGTTATCGAGGTCCCGGACATCAATGTCCTCCTGTACACCGACAGCACCCGGGCGGCGGACGAAACCGCCGGGCGCATCCCCTCCTCGGGGGAAACGACAACTGGGTCCCGCGGACGCGAGACCAGGAGCAGTACGTGATAACCCGGGTACTGTATCGGCCGGTCGTGGTGATGCTCACACCCGGTTCCGGCGGTGTCGTGGTGATGTTCGCCGCCCTGTGTGCTTGGTGTCCCCGGCGTGGGCGCGTTCTAACGCCGGTACACCGGCCAGACCATGCGAACTTCGGTGCCCGGGCCGTCGTCCACCGGCCGTACCTGAAGGTCGTCGACGAACCCGGCCAGCAGGGCGAAGCCCACGCCCGTGGTCAGCGCCTCGTCGGTCAGGGATTCGTCGGCGAGCTCATCGGGGGGCAGCTTGGCCAGGCCCACCGAGGCCTCGATCGGCGCGTGGTCGATCACCCGCACCGCGTACGCGTCGGTGTCGGTCATCTCGACCGTGACGAGGTCAGCGAGACCGTACTGCCGGTGCAGCGCAACCGCGCGGGTGCACGCCTCACCGATCGCCAGCCGCACCTCATCCAGCAGTTCCTCGGCGACGCCCGCCCGCCGAGCCACCGCGACGCCTACCAGCCGAGCCGTGCGGACATGCACCGGTGCCGGCGAGAAGGACAGTCGGACCGTTGCCATCACGTCGCAGGACCGCTGCCGTCGCGTTCGTCGGACCGGGTCGATGTCGCCGCCTCGACCGAGGGATAGATCGGAAACACCTGGTCGAGGGCGGTGATCCGGAAGATCTTGAGGAGTGGTTCCTTCGCGCAGACCAGCCCGAACGTGCCGTCAGCAGCGCGGAGCCGCTTCAACGCCCCGACGAGTACGCCGAGTCCGGTGGAGTCCAGGAAGTCGACCCGGCCGAGGTCGACCACCACGTTGCGGGCGCCGCCGTCCACCAGCTCGACGAGGCGTTCCCGCAGTCGCGGAGCGGTGTACACGTCGACCTCGCCACCGACCTCCAGCACCGTGTGCTCGGCGACGGTGCGGGTCGCCAGCGACAGCTCCATCGCTTTCCTCCCTTCGGGCAGGGCGGCACACAGCCGATCTCCCCAGCGAATCTAACCACCATCCGACAAATGCCGACGCGCTGGCACCTGCCGCCCTACCCCAGTTTCCTATCAGCGCGGTCGCCTCGGCTCGGGTGAGGTGATCGACACCGACCCCCTGGACCTTCCGGTCCGGGAGCTGCGTACGGTCGCCGTCTGGATGACCATCACCGCCCGCTGGGCCGCCCAGGACATCCCCGCGGCCGGCCGCCATCCCGCCCGCACATCTCCCCGCCCGCCTTGGCAAACGCCGACGTCGAGTCTGCGACGCCCCAGGCACCCTGGATGCCGCCGAGCACGCCGCGATCGGGCTGCTGCCCCTCACGGCCATGCATAGACCGGGCCCGCTCTGGCGGCGGCCTCGACGTGTCGGGTGAGGCCGGGCAACGGTGTAATCGTCACCTCGGTACGGACAACGATCTCAAGGCCGTGCACCTCGCACGACGTCACCCGCCCGCTGTTCGCGGCGACGAACCGGGCCGCCCTGCCGCAGGCCGCCTCCGTGCCCTCGATCGCCTGAGCGGCCCCGGCGAGCGCACCGAGGTCTGCGGCGGCCTGGGCGCGGTGCCGACCGATCCGGGCCGAGCCGACCGCCGCCCCGGCGATGCCGGAAGACACCAACACAAGCCCAACCGCCAGCACGAAGATCGTCGCCGCCCCGCGATCGACGCCCGCACCCTCCGCTGGTGGCGACATCGCCCGTCGCAGCGTGGCCTCGGCAGCGTCCGATCGAGTAGGGCCAGCAGGCCAGCCAGCATCGTTGGGCTCGGAGGCGTCCGACCGTGCCCGGCCGCCAGACGTTCCGGCATCCTTGGGCTCGGGAATGTCCGCCCGCGCCGGGTCGGCCGAGCGTTCCACACTTCTCGCCGGCTCGCCGGGGCTGGCCCAGCGCCGCAACATCTCGCCGAGCCTGCGGCGCCGGGCCCAGACGTCTTCATCCTCCGTGCTCACGGCAGCGCCCCCATGGCCTCGGGCTCGCGGGCGGCGACGGCGGTGGCCCGTACCGTGATCAGGGGAAGATGGCCGCCGAGCACCCGCACGCGGGCGCGGACCGTGGCGGTCACGGCGTCCGCGCCGACGGCGATGTCCACGTCGGACGCCGCAGGCGCGACGCGTGTGCCCGCCGCTGCGCCCGACTCGCCGCGGGCCGCGGCAATCGCTGCCTCGCGCGCCGCGTCCAGGCATTGGAGCTGTGTGCTGACCGCAACGACCGCGGTCAGCCCGGCGATCAGCAACAGCATGAGCGCCGGCAGCCCGGCCGCGAGTTCGGCGGTGAAGGACCCCCGGTCGTGGCCGGGCCGCCGGCGCTGCATCACTTCAGCGCCCTGTCGATGACCGCGGTCAGCGCCGCCTGCACGTTGCCGCTGGTCAGGACCTTGAGCAGGATGCCGGCGAAGGCGACGGCCGCCAAAGTGCCGACCGCATACTCGGCGGTGTTCATGCCGGCGTCCGCGGCGCCGCCCCGCAAGCGCTCGAAGCGGGCGATGAGTCTGCGCACGTTGTTCTCCCTCTGTCGTGGACGGGTTTCACAGCACGTCGCCGAGGACGGCGACGACCACCGGCACCAGGCCGGCGAGCAGGAAGGCCGGTAGGAAGCACAGGCCGAGCGGCAACACGATCAGGACACCGGCTCGCCGAGCCGCGGCCTCGGCGGTCACGGATCGGTCGCCGCGCAGGTCATCGGCCAGCCGAGTGAGGGCACCAGCCAGCGCGCCACCGCTCGTGCTGGTCCGGATCGCGGCGGCGACCAGGCGATCCGCACCGGGCACGTCCGAGAGGTGCGCCCACGCTTCCGGCGATCCGGCACCGAGCCGTAGCGACCGCGCGGTCCGTTCGAGACGCTCACCCAGCGGCCCGCCCAACGCGTCGGCAACCGCCGCGGCGGCGCGATCGACGGGCGCACCCGCGCGCAGCGCAGCCGCGAGCAGATCGGCACACAGCGGCAGGTCCGCGACGGCGCGTAAGCGTGCGATCCGCACGCCGGCCGGTTCCCGATGGCGCAGGAACCGCTCGACGCCGAACCCTGCGCCCACCCCGACCGGAACCGCCCACCAGCGACCGATCGCTCCCGCAACCGCCAGCCCCGATGTGACCGCGATGAGGACTCGCGGATTTCGCACTCTCGACCCGGCCGCGCCGGCAGCGCCGGCAGCGCCGGCAGCGCCGGCAGCCAGGCGCGCCAGCCGGCGGCCGACCATCCGCCGGTCAGCAACCGGTGCGGCGGCCAGGGCGGCGAGCGCGCCGAAAAGAAGCATTGCCGTCATCGCTTGGGATCCTCGACACGTGCTGCGGCTCCTGGATCCTCCTGATCGACGAAGTCGCCGACTGGGCCGCAAGCGACGGCGCCGCATGCGAAAGGCACTGGATCCGGTCCACCCGCGCGAACGATCGTCAATGCACAGCAGAGCTGGAAAGGCACGGCAGCGGGACCACCGGCGGTGAGAATCGCGGACGCGCCGCACTCGACCGCCGTCACGAGACCAGTGGTGGCAAGAGTCGCCGCCATACCGGCTTCAGCCACCGTCGTGCCGATCTCGGCCCCAGACACCGCTGCTGAGCCAGTTGTTGCGAGAGCCACGCCGGTTCCGGAGGGGATCGCCGCGCCAGCCGGGTTCGCCGTCGCCGAATCGGCAGCCATCAGAGATCCGGCTATGTGTGCAGTCGTCGCCCCCATGGGGGCGGCAGAAGACCACGCAGTCGCATCTCCGGCCACATCAGCGCCGGTCATCGGCCCAGTCAGGGACAAAGTCGCGACGCCGGCCTCGAGCGTGGTCACCGGGCCAGCCGCGGCGACAGCCGCCGATATACCGGTTTCGGGGACGGTCATCGTGCCGGCCCGTTCGCAAGGCGATCAGCCCAGAGGAGGCCCGCGCTTTGCAGGACGACGGCGCTTGCGGCGCAGGCGGCGCCCAGCGGAGTGTGCAGCAGCACCTGGAGCGGATCGGCGCCGATTCCGTAGCCGAGTGCGATGCCGCCTAGTGGCAAAGCGGCCAGCAGCAAGGCGGTGGCCTGCGCGCCGGCGGCCTGGGCTGCCGCTGATGCCTTAGCCCGGTCCGCGCCACGGGCGTCGGCCTCGATCCGCTCGACGAGGTCGGCGGCGGGCGCACCGGTGCGCTCGGCGAGCCGCCAGATGGCCGCAGTCAGTTGGGCGATCTGGGGTTCGGCGCAGATCGACCGCTGCGACGTGCTGGGCACCGGCTCCCCCGCGGCCGGTGCGCCAGCCGCTGCCGGCCGGTCCGCAGGGGAACCCGGACGGCTCGGGCCAAACAGACCGCCTGTGCTCCCAAGGAGGACAGCGCCCGACTCGGCGGCCCTCGATGGAGGCAGGCCGGCCCGCAAGTCCGCCGCAAGTGCGCACAACTCGTCGAGGCTCCGGGCTCGCACAGCGGCGTTGCGGGCCCTCCGCGCACTTCGTGTGACGGCTCGGGCGGCCAGCGCTCCGTAAACGGCGCAGATCAGGCCCGCGACCGGTCCGCCAGCGAGCCAGCCGACTCCGCCGGACGCCCCGGCCGCCAGCGTGATGAGGCGGCGCGCGGGCCGGTCCGCGAGGAAGTCGCGCCACGCCCGCATGGTGACGCGGTCGAACTTGGGCCATTCGAGTCGTGCCTGGATGCGAGGCGCCCGCAACCTCTGCCGGGCAGAGCCGGACGGCCAGGCCACGACGACCGCACCGGCAAGGAGGCACGCTCCGATCACCCAACCCGTAGACATCACGGCCGCATCCCTGCCGGGCTGGGAGCCGACGCGTCCGCCCCGCCCGCGGACATGTGCCGCCCGGACGCCGTCACACGCGACGCCGCACGCCCAGGCCCGGTCGGGGTTGGCGAGGTCAGGGTTGGCGAGGTCACGGCCGGCGCGGTCAGGCCCGGCATGCTCACGGCCGGCGCGGTCAGGCCCGGCATGCTCACGGCCGGCGCGGTCAGGCGCTGCCGTTCGAGGTCGATCGCCGTCGGGCGGGCGCCTGCTGGATCCACCACCGGTGGCCGCGGAACGCCCGGCGTTCGCGACGTGAGCTGCGGTCGGGGTGAATCCAGCGGCGCGAGGATCGTGGGGACCGGCACGCCGCGACGGGCGATGAGACGAGCCAGGGCCTCCGCCGACGGTCCGGGGCCGTGACCTCGCTGCCACGCGGGGACGACCGTGGCCAGGTGCTGTTCACCCGCGGGCAGCAGCACGCTGATCGACTCAAGGACGCGGCCCTGATTCGACCGCCGGACGTGCAGCACAACCTGCAGCGCGGCCAGGATCTGCGCATGCAACGCCGCGCGCGGCAGGCCGCCCAGCATGCCGAGGGCCTCGAGGCGGGCCGGAACGTCGGCGGCGGCATTCGCGTGCAGCGTGCCCGCGCCGCCGTCGTGGCCGGTGTTCAAGGCGCCGAGCAGGTCGACGATCTCGGCGCCGCGGCATTCGCCGACGATGAGGCGGTCGGGGCGCATGCGCAGCGCCTGGCGAACCAGGTCGGTGAGGCCGATGGCACCCGCGCCCTCCACGTTCGAGGTACGGGCCTGCAGGGCGACGACGTGCGGGTGCAGCGGCCGCAGCTCGGCGGCGTCCTCGACCAGCACGATCCGTTCGGTCGGCGGCACCAGGCCGAGCAGCGTACCCAGCAACGTGGTCTTGCCAGATCCCGTACCGCCCGCGACGAGATAAGCGAGCCGGGCGGCGACGATGGCGGAGAGCACAGGCGCCACCGTGGCGGGCACCGTTCCCTGTCCAACCAGGTCGTCCAGGCTGAACGGGCGCTGACGGAATGTGCGCAGCGACAGGTACGGACCCGTCGCCGCGACGGGCGGCAGGACGGCGTGCAGGCGGGTGCCGTCGGGCAGGCGAGCATCCGCGTACGGCTGGCCGTCGTCGAGCCGGCGCCCGCAGCTCGCCGCCAGTCGCTGGGCAAGCCGGCGTACGTCGTCGGCGTCGCCGAAGGATACGGCCTCGCGGTGCAGCCCGGCGCCGCGGTCCACCCAGACCTGCACACCGTTGACCAGCACGTCCGTGACCGTGGGGTCGGCCAGCAGCGGGGCCAACGGTCCGGCACCGGCGAGCTGGTCGTGAATCTGGTCGGCGAGCCGCAGCACCGCGGCGTCACCGAGCACCGCGGCGCCCGTCTCGCGCCGGACGGCCGTGACGACGGCCGCCGGAGTGGCGTCCATGCCGTCGGCCGCGAACTGCTGCCGCACCCGCTCCGCAAGGCCGCCGGCCAGCCGCGACAAAGCGCCACTAGCCAGCTTCGACCCAGCGGCACCATCGAGCCGCGACCCGGCACCATCAAGCCGCGACCCGGCACCATCGAGCCGCGACCCGGCACCATCGAGCCGCGACCCGGCACCATCGAGCCGCGCCTCCGGACCACCTGCGTCTGCGGGGTTGGGCAATGCGGCGGACGGCCGCGCCGAGAACGCGATCATGCCGCCGTCTCCGTGCGCTTGCCGGCGGTCAGGTCGGTGACGAGGCGGCGGCACAGCTCCGCCAGCGGGCCACGTCCGGTTGCCGTGGGTGCCTCGCCTCGCTCAAGCGCTTGGCACAGGCTCGGTTCGGGGCGCAGCGAGCCGGCCAGCGGCAGCCCGAGCGCCCGGGCAACCTCCCGCGCCTTCAACCGACCAGGCGCCGGGCCGCGGACCACGACCGACAGGTCCTCGCAGTGCAGTGTGACGGCCGCGGCGATGCGCGCGGCCGCGGCCGTCGCTCGCAGCTCGGCCGGGACCACGAGGATGGCCCGGTCCGCGGCCTGCAGCGCGAGCGTGGCGGCGTCGTCGAGCTGTCGCGGCAGGTCGGCGACGATCACGTCGCGGCCCCGGCGGGCTGCGTCCAGCGTCACGGCCATTGCTTCGCCGGGAACGGCGAGGAGCGCGTCGCCGTTCGAGGAGTCCCGGGCGAACGACAGCAGTACCAGGTCGCCACGATGCGGTAGGGCCCGCAGCAACGCCGGCGGATCGACCCGGCCGCCCGCGCCCATCAGCGCCGGCCAGCGCAGGCCGTCGACCTGCTCCCAGCCGAGGACCAGGTCCAGGCCGCCGCCCAAGGGATCCGCGTCGACGAGGAGCGTACGCAGGCCGGCCCCCACCGCGGTCACCGCGAGACCGCCGGCCAGGATGCTCGCGCCCGCACCGCCGCGGCCACCGATCACGGCCAGCACCCGGCCGAGGTCGTGGGCGTCCAGGCGTTCCGCGAAGCGGTCCACCAGCCACGGCTCCGCCGTCGGCAACACCGCCACGTGTTCGGCGCCAAGCAGCTCGGCCACATCCCAGGCGGCCTCCACGGCCGGCGAGCGACCGACGATGATCACCCGCGGACGGCGCGGCAACCGCGCCCGCAGGCACGCGTCTGCCTGGTCCGCGCCGATCATGACCAGCGGCGCCGCGCCGTAGCGTGGTCGCGCCGCGGCCGGATCGGGCGCGACGTTGACGTCCGTGCCGCCTGCGGCGGCCAGGCGCAGCAGATCGTCAAGGACGTCCGGATCGCCGGTCACCACGAGCGGGAGGCGGGGTCCAGATCGGACGGAGGTACGGGCGGACATCGAGCCTCCAGCGGCGGAGCGAGCGGGTGGGCTCACACCGTCGCGGCCGGCCGCACGGGCGTGCAACCGGGAGGCCGGCGATCTGTGGACAACTTCCGGGCCTGTGGACAACCACCGCACGACAGGTTGATCTGGTATGGACCGGGAACCCGAACGATCTAGCCGGTACGGGCGAAGAGCGCAACGCGAGTCAGCCGAACGGCCGGTTCTTCCTCCACTGGTCGGACTGTCCTGCGCGCGGATTTGCGCTCCTGCAAACGCTGCGGATCCGACCGTCGTCGCAGCTCAGGACACTTCACGGCAGGATGAAAGTCCAACCGGCACAACCCCGGAAAGGTGGGTGATAAGTGCCGGGAAATCGCCGTTGAGTCCCTGTTGAGTCGGCGCTGAGCCACTCCGGGCACTCTTTCCGCTGCATTGCCGTGGGGGCGTGCGGAGGGGGACCGAACGAACGATGGAACGGATCAAGACCTACATTCACGCTGACGACCCGATCTCGCGGGCCGGGGTCGCCAGCCAATTGAAGCCACGACCAGAGGTACTGGTGCTCGAGGGCGCCGGCGCCGACGAGGCGACCGTCTCGCTCGTCGTGGCCGACCGCGTTGCGGAGCCGTCATTGCGCGCGATCCGCGCGCTGCGGCAGCGCGGGACCAGCGTGGTTCTCATGGTGGTGGAGGTGGACGACGGTTCGTTGGTCTCGGCGATCGAGGCCGGCGTGGCCGCACTCATCCGGCGGGCCGAGGCGACACCGGACCGGTTGGTCGCGGTGATTCGCTCGGCTGCGGCCGGTGAGGCCGCCGTACCTCCGGATCTGCTTTGCCGGTTGCTCAACCAGGTCGGACAGTTGCAACGGCAGGTGCTCGCGCCGCGGGGCTTGTCGTTTGCGGTCCTTGCGGACCGTGAGGTTGAGGTCCTGCGTCTCGTGGCCGACGGCCTCGACACAGCGGAGATCGCGACCCGGCTGTCGTACTCGCAGCGGACGATCAAGACGGTTCTGCACGACGTCACCACCCGGCTGCAGCTGCGCAACCGCTCGCACGCGGTGGCCTACGCGCTGCGCGAAGGCCTGATCTAAAAGCAAACCTGATCTGAACCGGCGCCGGGGGCGGATTCGCCCCCGGCGCCGACTGCGTCAGGACGTCTTGCCGACAACCGTCACGGCGGCGCTGCAGCGGCGCTTCTCGGGCGCCGGGTTCATGCACTGGATCGCCACCGTGACCTTCTGTCCCTTCGCGAACCGCACCGGCGTGACGTACGGCTGGCTGAGGTCGCGGAAGTTGTCCAGGCCGGCCCGGTACACGACCTGGTCGCCGCGGCGAACCTCGAGAAAACCACTGTCCGCCGCGGGGTTCTGCAGCTGCAGGTCGGTCACGTCGAGCGGCTTGTTCGGCTGGCCCGCGAACGTGAACGTCTTGAACGTGGTGCTCGGCGCCGTGTCGGTCTGGATCCGGAACGCGGTCGGAGCGAGCAGCGGGTTGCCGGGCGAGCCGGGCTCGGGCTTCTTCGTCGGGGTGGTCGAGACCGACGGCGAGGCCGACGGATCCCCGGCGGCCGACGAACCACCGCCCGTCGAACTGGAATCCGAGGCTTCCTTGGTGGCTGCTGCCGCCTTGGACGCGGCCGCCTCGGCCGCCTCGGTGGCCGCGGAGGAGACCGCCGGCTTGACGAGCGTGAACCACAGGGCGGCGAGGACAACCCCGAGCGCCACCGCCGCCGCCACCGTGGCGACCGCCCATCGCGGCACGATCGGCTCCTGCTCGAACGTGCCCTCGACCGTACTGGCCACACCTCGCTCGGGCTGCACGACCACCTGGAACGGCTTGGCCTGCTGCTTGCCGGTCCAGAACTTGCGCCTGGGCACGGCGGCCAGCCGGCTCTGCGTCACGACTCCGGGCGGCGACACGACGGCCGGGCGCGGGATCGTGAACACCAGTGCGTCGTCGGGATCCACCGCCTGGATCTGCGTGCCGACGGCGACGTTGCCCAGGTTGGACACATCGATCTTGTGCTTGCCACGTCGGCTGCCCCGCGAGATCTGCGGGACGAGCGCCACGCGCAGCTCGGTGAACGGCGCGATGACCACGGTGCCCTCTGCCGTGGCGGAGCCGTGCGGATCCTCGAGCGACGTCGCCCGTACGCCATATCGCAGGTCGCCCGCACCAGGCGTCGAGGCGCGCGGCGGCCGCAGGTATACCCGCGCCTCGGCCAGGTCGCCCGGATAGAGGTTGAGCACGGGCGGCTCCACCACGGACCACGCCGCAGCCGGTCCGACAACGTCCACATTGATCTGGTCGATGACGCTACCCGTGTTGCGCACGGTCACCGTGCACACCGCTTCCTCGCCGGGGACCACGTCGAGCGATTCGTCGCTCAATGCCACAGACACACCCATGGACGATGAGTGTGGATGGATCGAGGCAGGAGCGACACGGACACGGGGGTACCCGGGCGGGCGCGACCGCCTTCCCAAAAGTGCAGCCGCGGCTGCCCTGCAGGCCGCCCCGCGACACTAAGTGACCAGGGGAAAGGTCGCCTAGCGTCGACAGATACAACCCGACGCGAGGAGATGCTGTGCCCAGGCAGCGCCCTGTTGCTCATCGGATGACGCTGGCCGGCGGACTAGCCGCCGTGATCGGCGCGGCCGCGGTAATCGTGAGCCTCACGTTCGCCAACGACTCGGCGGCTGCGGAGACCGACACGGGCACGCAGCGCGTCTCGGTCGGCACCGGCGAAGAGCAGTCCACACACGACAGCCGTGAGCCGGCGATCTCGGCCGACGGGCGGTACGTCGCGTTCACCACCGACGAGCCGTTCGACGGGGTGGACAAGCTCAACACCTCGCAGGACGTGGACGGCGGCCTTCCGGAGAGCACACCGGACGAGGACGTCTACGTCCGTGACACGAAGCTCGGCACGACCACGCTCATTTCCCATGGCTACATCACCCAGCCGGACGGCACGCAACTGATCGTGCCGGCCCGCGGCGACAGCGACCAGCCATCGATCTCGGCGGACGGGCGGTTCGTCGCGTTCCGCACCACGGCGTTCAACATCTCGTACGAGTCGGAGGTCGCCAGCAGCATCATGGTCTGCGACCGCGACCCGGACGGCGACGGGACGCTGAACGCGACCTGCCGGTTCACGAAGATCACTACGGCCGATGAGTGGGATCCCGAGAACCCGCACATCTCGGCCGACGGCCGGCGCATCTCCTACGACAAGCCCCGAAACAGTGTGATCCTGTTCTCCGCGCCGACGGCCGCGGCGGCAGCGGGGCCGCCCGATACCAACACAGGCTGGGTGGAGGTCGTCAACCTGCGCCTCGGCAGCGACGGCAAACTCACCGCGCCGGTCGCGGACGACCGCACCTACGTCACTGCGCCCGCCGAGCTCACGTTCGGGGGCAAGAAGTACGCGCTCGACGGGCACTTCGATTCCACGATGGCCGCCGGGGGTACGCACGTCGCGTTCGTCGCCGACTATGGCCTGTCCGACAACCCGAACGCCCAGGCCGTCTACGGCTACGACGTCGCGACCGGCGGCCTGACCCGACTGGACCTGGACGCGTCCGGCGACCCGATCGGGGCCGGCGGGCGGGCGTTCAGCCACCCCGCGCTGTCCGGCGACGGGCGCCGCTACGCCTTCGCCGACCGGCAGAGCAGCAGCCAGATCAGCGTCCGGCTCTACGACCGCGGGCCGACCATGACCGGGACGCCGTCGGTCGAGATCGCCTCGCGCACTCCGGACGGCACCGTGGGCCGCGGCGCCCAGCCCGCATTCTCCGCGGACGGCCGGTACCTCGCCTTCACCACCCCGACGCCGGGCATGCACAACGGCACGGACAACGGCGTCCTCGAGTCATCCTGCCTCGGCCCCGGCGACAACCAGTCCTATTGCGACATCGTCGTGCGCGACGTGATCGTCGACCACGACCGCGCGGCGGCCGGCCTGCCGCGGCTTCCGGCCGAGCTCGCCTCGCCGTCCGCGGGATGCACAGGCAACCCCTGCGAGGGTACGGGCGACAGCGGGCTGCCGCTGACCACCGGTGGCGACGGCAGGAGCAACGGCGCGGCGGTGCTGAGCAGCGACGGCGCCGTGGTGGCGTACGGGTCGGCGGCCGCGGACCTCATCGCCGGCGGCGCGGACACCAACCGGCACCTGGACGTGTTCCGCCGCCGGTTCGCCCCGGCGCTGGCCGGCGATCCGCAGGACTTCGGCCAGGTGCCGCTCGGCACCGAGGCGATCAAGGACGTACCGCTGACCCACGTCGGCGCGGGCCCGCTGAGCGTGACCGCGGTGGCCGTGGACGGCGCGGACTTCGACGTCTTCCCGGGCGAGGCCTGTACCACGGTCGTCCTGCACGCCACCGAGAAGTGCATCGTCTCGGTGCGGTTCAAGCCGACCGTGCTCGGCCCTCGTACGGCGAGCCTGCGGGTCACCATCGCCGGAGTCGAGACGCCGCTGACCGTGTCGCTGACCGGAACCGGGGTGACTCCGCCGGCCGGCATCCCGACCGTCGCACCGGACAAGCTCGACTTCGGCGCGCGGCCGGTGCTGCAGACCAGCCCGATCAAGTCGGTGACCGTTCGCAACACCGGCGACGGTCCGCTGAGCATCCAGACGGTCACGCTGGGCGCCCCAACCGCGACCACGTTCCCGTCCGACTACCAGAAGGTCGCCGACACCTGCGCGAACAAGGCGATCCCGGTCGCCGGCAGCTGCCGCATCGACCTGCGGCACCGGCCCACCGCGGTCGGCGCCCGACCGGCCGTGCTGACCATCTCGTACGCCGGCCCGGCCGCCACGCTCACCATCCCGGTCGCGCTCACCGGCACCGGGAAAGCGCCGACGCTGACCTCCAGCCCGACCGTGACACCGGC
>JBKOWB010000231.1:0-3359 GCA_046724195.1 Actinomycetota bacterium | reverse complement strand
GCCGCGCCCAGCGCGAACGGGACCGCCAGGACGAGCGCGAACAACACGTTCGTCGCGGGACCGGCGAGGCTGATCAGCGACTCGCGGAGCTTGCTGCGGATGTACGCGTGGTCCACCCACACCGCGCCGCCCGGCAGGCCGATGCCGCCGAGGATCACCACGATGACCGGCAACACGATGGACAGGATAGGGTGGGTGTACTTGAGCGGGTTGAGGCGGAGATAGCCGCGCTCCGCCACGCCGTGGTCACCGGCGACGTAGGCGACCAGCGCGTGCGCGTACTCGTGCAGGCAGAGCGACAGCAGCCAGCCGCAGACGACCAGCAGGAAGACGTCGACCCGCACGTTGCCGAACCCGGTCCACGTCATCCAGCCGCTGACCGCGGTGAGCGCGACAAGCCCGACGAAGACCCCACTGGGCAGGAACGCGCTCCGGGGCGTCCGCTGCGACACGCTGCCGCTCACTCGGCCGGCAGCAGACTCATCTTGTAGTCGACCCGGTCGTCCTCGACCAGGCTGACCTGAGTGATCCCGATGGCCGCCAGTTGGCGCCACGCCTGGCCGATCCACGACTCGGCGTCGGCCTGGCTGCTGAACGTCTCGGTCGGGCCGGCGACCGGCTGCCCGTCGACGCCCTCGTACCGCCAACTCCACGGCATCCCCGCGGCCTCCCTCGCTGGTCTGGGTCGAACCCGTCCCACCCTACGGCCTTCCCGCCGCCGATTCGGGGGCGCCCGCGCCGACACAGCAAGCGGCTTTAAGGTACGGAGCATGTCCGTTGATCGGTGGAACACCGTCCTGGTGCTCGGCGGGATCCGCTCCGGCAAGTCCGCGTTCGCCGAGTCGCTGGTCGCGGATGCCGTGTCCGTGCGCTATGTCGCGACGGCCGCCGGCGGCGTGGATGACCAGGAGTGGCTGGACCGCATCGAGGCGCATCAGCGCCGGCGGCCGCAGTCCTGGACGACTGAGGAGACCGGGGCGGATCCGGCGCGGCTCGCGGCCGTGCTGGCCGACGCCAAGCCGGACGACACCCTGCTGGTCGACGACCTCGGCGGGTGGGTCACGACGCTGCTCGACCCCGCCAACCAGCCGAACGACGACCTGGCCAGCGTGGACGCGCTCGCGGAGGCGCTCCGCGCGTGCGCCGGGCGGGTGGTCCTGGTCAGCCCGGAGGTGGGGCTGTCCGCCGTGCCTTCGACGCCGTTGGGGCGGGCGTTCGTGGACGCGATGGGTACGGCGAACCAGGCGCTGGCGGCCGCGTGCGACCGGGTCGTCCTGGTGGTGGCGGGCCAGGCGACGTGGCTGAAGGGTGCGATCGCCGTCACCGAGCCGGAGGAAGCAACCGCGCCGGCGCCGGAAGCCGCCGGGCAAGAAACGGCGCCGGAAGCTGCCGGACAGGAAAGAGCCGCGCGAGTCCCGTTCGCGGCCGCCGAGGTGACGATCGTCACGCCCGTCACTCCGCCCGGCCAGCCGGCGCCGGACGCGACGCGGGAGATCCCCACGGTCGACGTGCTCACCGCGCCGACCATGATGCTGCCGCTCGTCTCGTCCGGGATCGTCATCCAGTCCGGGATGGATCTGCCCCTGCCGGACAGCGACGCCGGCCCCAACGCCCGCGACCGCCTCGACACCCTGGACGTGCCGGGCTCCGGGCTGGGCGCTCTCGGCGAGGCGGTCGAGTTCGCCGCGGCCACCCAGGGCACGACCGTCCCGCGGCCGTGGGGCGCGGTCCGGGTGCTGTTGCTGTCCGGCAGCCACGCGGGCGGTGCGTCGGCGGGGTCGGATCCGGGCGATGCCCAGCGACGCGTGGCCCAGGTCGAGGCGGGCGACGGCGTCCTCAGCCGGTTGGCCGGCGAGGCCGGCGCGGACGTGGCGGTGTTGCGCGTACCGGAGTCGGGGGCCATGGAGGACGGTCCGGTCCTGGCCGCGGACGCGGTCGAGGCCGCGCTGCGGCAGGGCTGGCAGCTCGCCGACCAGGCGGCCGAGGACGGCAAGGACGCGCTCGTGCTGGGGTCCTGCGGCGTCGGTACCGATGCCGCCGCCACCGCTGTGATGGCCGCGTCCACCGGCGCGGAGCCGGTCGCGGTGCTCCCCCGGGTGCTGGTGCCGGGTGGCCGCTACGACGACGCGGCCTGGATGGTGCGGTGCGCGGCGGTGCGCGACGCCCTGCACCGGATCCGGCACGAGTCACGCGGCGCCAAGGACATCCTGGCCCAGATCGGGGGTGCCGACCTAGCGGTAGCGACCGGCGCGCTGCTCGGCGCGGCGGCCCGCCGCATGCCGGTGCTGCTGGACGGGCCGGTCGGCATCGCCGCCGGATTGATCGCCCGGGACCTGGCGAGCCAGACGCGGCACTGGTGCCTGCTGCCGGTCGCGGGCAGCCTGCCACTCGTCCGGCAGGGCGCGGACGTGCTGGGCCTGACCCCGGTGGTCGAGCTGGGTCTCGACCTCGGCGAAGGCGCGAACGCGCTGGCCACGCTGCCGCTGCTGCGCGCCGCGATCGGGCTTGCGGGCGGGCTGCCGGTACATCCCGCGCTGCGTTCCGAGCATGGCGACCCGGGCCCGCACGAGCTGATCGTCCCGAACGACGACCCGGACGAGGACTTCGCCGAGCCGGAAACGGCCGGTCCCGGCCCCACCAGCACAGAACCCGAGCCGGAACCGGCCGGTCCGGGGCCGGCGGGCATCGACCGAGCCGGCGCTTGACGACAGGACCGGCGACGGACGACCGCCGCGAGCCGGATGCGCACGGGCGAGCCGGGGCCGCGACTGCCGGCGTCAAGCTCGCCCTCACCACGCTGACCGTCGTGCCGCTGCGCGCTCCGCGCGTCGACCGCCGCGCCGCGGCCGTCGCCATGTCGATTGCGCCGGTGGTCGGCGCGCTCCTCGGTCTCGTCCTGGCCGGCATCCTCGCCAGCCTTATCGCGCTCGACGCGCCGCCGCTGGTCGCGGGCGGCGTGACGGTCGCGGCCGCCGCGCTGCTCACCCGCGGTCTACACCTCGACGGCCTCGCCGACACGACGGACGCGCTGGGCTCCTACCGCGGCGGCCGGGACGCGCTCGCGATCATGAAGAAGCCGGACGTCGGCCCGTTCGGGGTCACCGCGATCGCGCTCACAGTGCTCATCCAGGCCGCCGCGGTCGCCGCGATCCATCCCTGGACCGTGGTCTCGGCGTACGCCTCGGGTCGTCTCGCCGTGACCGCCGCCTGTCGCCGCGGCGTCGAAGCGGCCCGGCCGGAGGGCCTGGGCGCCCTGGTCGCCGGCACGGTGCCAGTCCCGGTCGCGGTGGGCGTCGCGGCGGCCGTCGCGGCCGGCGCGGTGTGGGCGGTACCGGGCCGTCCGTGGCAAGGGCCGGGCG
>JBKOWB010000170.1:0-17692 GCA_046724195.1 Actinomycetota bacterium | reverse complement strand
GCACAAGGCGGTGTGGAAGCTGCCGCCGGCCCGCCGCAACGCGAGGCCGAAGAGGCTGCAGGTCGCGGTCAAGGTGCAGTACCCGGGGGCCGGCGACGCGCTTCTCGCCGACCTCAAGCAGCTGTCCCGGCTGGCCGGCATGTTCCGGATCATCCAACCGGGCATTGACGTCAAGCCGCTGCTCGCCGAGCTGCGTGCGCGGATCACCGAGGAACTCGACTACGCGTTGGAGGCGGAGGCGCAGAGCGCGTTCGCCGCCGCGTACGCCGACGATGCCGAGATCTTCGTGCCGCGCGTGGTCGCTTCGGCCCCGCGGGTGCTCGTCACCGAGTGGGTCGACGGCACTCCCTTGGCCACGGTGATCAGCGACGGCACTGAGCCCGACCGCAACGAGGCCGGCCGGCTCATGGCTACGCTGCATTTCTCGGCGCCCACCCGGGTGGGCCTGCTACACGCCGACCCGCACCCGGGCAACTTCCGGATCCTGCCCGACGGCCGGCTCGGCGTCATCGACTTCGGCGCCGTGGCCCGGCTTCCCGGCGGGCATCCGGAGCCGATCGGTCGCCTGGTCCGGCTCGCGCTCGACGGCCAAGCCCAGGCTGTCGCGGACGGTCTCCGCGCCGAGGGCTTCCTCAAGCCCGACGACGAGATCGACGCCGAGGCGGTGCTGAAGTTCCTGCGCCCGATGATCGAACCGGTCGCGGTGGAGGAATTCCGTTTCACCCGGGCCTGGCTCCGCGGCGAGGCGACGCGGTTGTCGAGTCCGCGCTCGCCGGCGTACCAGCTCGGCCGCAAGCTCAATCTGCCGCCGTCGTACCTGCTGATCCACCGGGTGACGCTGGGATCGATCGGCGTCCTCTGCCAGTTGGACGCGAAGGCTCCGTACCGGGCGATCCTCGAGAGGTGGCTGCCCGGCTTCATGCCGGCGGCTTAGCGAGAGGCTCGCCCGCACGCGCGGACGAGCCTCTCCATGTTGATTCCTGGGGCGTCGGCTAGATGTGTCCACCGCCGAGTTCACCGGCGGCCCGGCGACGGGCCTGCATGGCAATTTCGCGGGCGGGACGGGACGCCTCAGAGCGGCGGAGCGCCTGAGGCCGACGCATTCGGGCGCGGGACAACGCTTCTTGGAGAAGTTTCACCTTCGTGGCTCCATTCGTGCTCATGGCTACGGTTTCCGTCTCTCGGTAGGGGGTGGTGATGGTCATGTCATGCCGCCAGTCGGACCGAGTTGCGGGACTCGAGACCGTTCGCGGCGAGCCGCTCCTGGACCTCGATCGCCAGCTCGGCGTCGCGAGCGACGTCGGCCTTGCGCGGGCGGCCGCGGGGCCGCTTGCGCGGGACGATCGCGCCACGCTCGAAGATCTCGCCGCCCCAGACACCCCAGGGCTCGCTCCGCTCGACCGCGCCGGCCAGGCACTCGACGCGCAGCGGGCACTCCCCGCAGAGCGACTTGGCCAGTTCCAGCTGGGCCGGGGAGTCCGAGAACCACAGGTCCGGGTCGAACTTCCGACAGGGCAGGTTTGCCTCAAGCTCGACGCTCACGTCGAGTGGGGCCAGCGCCAGACTCATAAAGCCCGGTCACCTCTCTCTTCTCTCGATCTTCTGGATCGCCGTGCAGGTCGTGCACGCCGGCCGGTGAGCCGGCAATAAGTGAGGCCGCGGATCCCGGTTACGGGTTCCGCGGCCTCGAGGTGAGCCGGTAGAGGTCTGTTGATCAGACCGGCCTTCCTCGAGGCGGGACACCGCTGGCACCATCCGTCATGCGCTCGACGGAGACGTTGCCCACGAAGCCCTTGATGCCGTTGGAGCCCTTGCTGCTGATGGACCCAGTGGTCCCGTTGCTGCCGCCGGTGAGAACCAGAGTCCGAGCCAGCTCGGCCTGGGTCTGGACCTGGTGCACCTGCGAATCCGGAGCCGGCTTGGCGGCCCGCACCGCAGCGGACGCGGTGGACGGCGGCCAGGAAGCCAGCGGAGCGCAGACAGCAGCGAGCGGCAGCCACGGTCGCTGAATCGTGTAGCTCTCCATCGGTGCCACCTCCTCCACTGCTTCGCGCTCGATGTGTTGCGGGCCCCCGTTGAGCATGGTGGAAAGCCACGCTCGTCAAGGGGTGCACCGAGGCTAAGCCTCGCGCTGGACAGAGGGCAAACGAATTAACGGACTACTTTCCGAAGTTTTCTGCCACGAGATCATCGGGACTCGCACCGCCCACGAGCGCGAACACCGCGGCGCCGTACTGGCCCAGCTTGCGGGGACCGATCCCGGCGATCGCGAGCAGCTCCGGCTGAGTGCTCGGCCGGCGCTCCGCGATGGCCACCACCGTCGCGTCGGTGAACACCACGTACGCTGGGACTTTCAGTTCCGCCGCCACCCGCGACCGCCACGACTTGAGCCGCTCGTACAGATCCTCGTCCAGGTCCGACGGGCAGGTGGGGCAACGCCCCAGCTTGCGGTCCGCGCCGGCGAGCAGTGTGGCTCCGCACACCCGGCAGGAGACCACTTGGCTGCGCCGACTGACGGGTTTCCGACTCAGGCTGGACTCGGCTCGCTCGGGCCCACCCGAGCGGTCCAGCTGCGGCAGGAACCGGCACGGCCGCCGTGGCCGGCCGCCGGGCGAGCGGGACTGCCCGTACGAAAGCCAGAGCCACTGCCGCGCCCGGGTCACTCCGACGTACAGCAGCCGGCGCTCCTCCTCGAGCTGGTCCGGCGTCTTCGCGTAGGTGGTCGGTAGGGTCCCGTCCGCCAGCCCGACCAGGAACACCGCGTCCCACTCCAGACCCTTCGCCGAGTGCAGTGAGGCGAGCGTCACACCCTCGACGGTAGGCGCGTGCTGCTGCTCGGCGCGCCGCGCCAACTCGTCGCAGAACGCGGCCAGCGACACACCGGGCCGCGCCGCGTCGGCCGGCCCGACCGACGACAGCGCCGACGCCGCAGCGTTCGCCATCTCCTCCGCCAGGCTGACCAGCGCGGCCAGCGCCTCCCACTGCTCTCGCTGGGCGCCGCCGGGCGGCGGCCGGTCGCGGGCCCAGCCGGTGGCCGAAAGCGCCTCGACGACCGCTTCGGCGAGCGGCGCCTCGTCCGGGATGGACCGGGCGGCCGCGCGCAACGCGACCATGGCCCGCCGCACTTCGGCGCGCTCGAAGAACCGCTCGGCGCCGCGGACCACGTACGGCACTCCGACCTCGGCCAGCGCCGCCTCGTACGACTCCGACTGGGCGTTGGTCCGGAACAGCACCGCGATCTCGCTGGCCGGCGTGCCCGAGCCGATCAAGTCGCGGCAGCGCCGCGCCACCGCGATGGCCTCTGCGGCCTCGTCCGGGAAGATCTTGAGTTCCGGTTCGCCGCCGGGTGGCCGCTGCCCGACGAGTTCGAGCCGCAGCTTGGCCTCGCTGCCGCGAGCCTGCTTGATCACCGCGTTCGCGAGTCCCACCACCTGCGGCGTCGAGCGATAGTCGCGGACCAGCCGGACCACCACGGCGTCGCGCCGCTGCCGGGGGAAGTCGATCAGGTACGACGATGTCGCCCCCGTGAACGAGTAGATCGTCTGGCTGGCGTCGCCGACCACGGTCAGGTCGTCGCGGCCGCCCAGCCAGGCCTCGAGCAGACGCTGCTGCAGCGGGTTGACGTCTTGGTACTCGTCCACCACGAAATGCCGGTACTGCGCCCGGATCTGGTCGGCGACGTCCGGGTGCTCCTCGATGCCCCAGACTGCGGCGCGCAGCATGTCCTCGAAGTCGATCACCCCTTGGCGCCGCTTCAACGACTCGTACGCGGCGAAGATCTCCGCCACCTTCACGACCTCGTACGGCGGCTCGCGCAGCGCCTTGGCCGCCGCCACGACGTACTCCCCTGGCTCGACCAGCGAAGACTTCGCCCACTCGATCTCGCCGGCGAGGTCGCGGGCCGCGGCCCGGTCCAGCCGCAACCCGTGGTGCGCGGCGGCGAGTGCAACGAGCCGCCCTTTGCTCTCCAGCAGCTCCGGCATGGCACGGCCCTCGAGCAGCCGGGGCGCGAAATAGCGCATCTGGCGCAGCGCCGCGGCGTGGAACGTCCGCGCCTGCACTCCGGCCGAGCCCAGCGCGGTCAGCCGCGCCCGCATTTCGGCGGCGGCGCGGGTTGTGAACGTCACCGCAAGCACGTGCCGCGGGCTGATCTCCCCGGTCAGCGTCCGGTACGCGATCCGGTGCGTGATCGCGCGGGTCTTGCCCGTGCCCGCTCCGGCCAGGATGCAGACCGGGCCGGCGGGCGCTGTCACGGCCTTACGCTGCTCGGGGTCGAGACCCGACAAGACGCGCTCAGCTGTCACAACCGGGAATCATGGCATCCCCGTCTGACGTTTCACGGGATGGCGTTGTGCCAAGTGACATCTTCGAAGGGATCCCGACCGATGCTGACCATGTTCTCGACGTCCTGGTGCGGCTACTGCCACCGGCTCAAGTCGCAGCTCGACCGCGAGGGCATCGCGTACGACGTCGTAGACATCGAGAAGGACCCCGGTGCGGCCGAGTACGTAATGAGCGTCAACGGCGGAAACCGGACCGTCCCGACCGTGCGCTTCGTCGACGGGACCGCCATGACGAATCCGTCGATCATCCAGGTCAAAGAACAGCTGGCCGCCCTCAACGCCTGACCCGGCCGCACCGCGGCCGCCGCATGATCCATCCGGCAGCGGTCCCTTGACCGGATTTGTCACCGCGACCCAGCGCCGGCGTGTCGAGATCGATACCGGCGCGGCCGGCTACGGGATCAGCGCCGGGATGCTCGAGTCCAGCAGGCCGTGACGCTTCAGCTCGCCGTACAGCGGGGTGGTCTCCGGATGGTGTCCCCACGTGTGGTCGCCGCTGCCGTCGCCCGCGCCGCCGAGCAACTGGCGCTGCACGTCATTGAACCCGGCCCATTCGGGCCGGTTCGGCAGGTCGCCCACCTCGTCGCGAGCGGCCACCCACCGGTACGTGTACCCGAAGAACGCCCCGACGCGGGTGATGGGCGAGTAGTTGTCGGAGCGCGCGTGCCACAGCCGCCGGTCGAAGACCACCAGGTCGCCCGGGCGGGCGGTGATCTGCAGCGCGCCTCGGGGCGGCGGCCACGGTACGCCGCGGCTCGGCGGCCCGGGCAGCCAGTTGGTGCGGTGGCTGCCGGGAAGCACGGTGAAGTTGCCGCGTCCGGTCTCGCTGACGTCCGACAGCCAGTACGCGAGCTTGACCGACATCCGCGGCCGTGGATCGGTCTCGAGTTCGCGGTTCTGCCGACCCCCGTCCTGGTGCCAGTGCCACCAGTCCTTCTGCCGTTCGTGGAGTTGCGGGTGCACGTCGATGTGGGAGTGGTAGACGTGGATGTTCCAGCCGAGCAGCGACCAGACGTAACGAAATGCGACCGGGTGATCGAGCAGGAATGCCAACTCGGGCAACGTCGTGACCGCGGACAGCTGGTGGAGGGCGCCGACCGCGCCCACGTTCTTCCGGTACCCGAGAATGGCCGTACGCGCTCGCGCGATTTCGTCGTGATTCAACACCGATCGAATCACGAGAAAGCCATCACGCTCGAACTCCGCGCGTTCGTCGGCTGTCATCGGGATCCACGCGGGCGCTTCGACCTGCGTCATCGAGTACCACCTCTCCGTCTTCGTACATCCAAGACGGAATGGCGAGGCGGCCACGTTGCACAAATGACGAAGATGCCTACTGATTAGACGAAACGCAAATCACTTAATGGCGAAAATCGCCCAACCAATGCTCAATGAGATACAACGCTATCGAGGCGCGCATAGGTAGATACATCGCGACGCCACTCTCCGGATCGGTATAGTCACCGGCCATCATCTGCCGGATCTCCGCCCGGGTGAACCACCGCGCCTCGTCGATCTCCTCGGGGTCGACCGTAATCTGTTGCCCGCGGTCGGCCACGGCGGTGAAGCCCAACATCAGCGACCCCGGGTACGGCCATGCCTGGCTGCCCTCGTAATGCAGCGCGCGCAGCCGTATCCCGACCTCCTCCATCACCTCGCGCGCGACAGCGGCCTCGGCCGACTCGCCCGGCTCGACAAATCCGGCCAGCGTGGAGAACCGGCGGCTGCCGTCCGCGCTCGGCCAGGCCGCGTTGTGCCCGAGCAGGCAGCGGCCGTTAGGCCCAGCGACGCCGTCGTGGATCAGCACGATCATGGCCGGGTCGGTACGCGGCCACATCTCCCGGCCGTCCGCGTCGACCCGGACCCAGCCGCCGTCGGTGACGGTGGTCGGCTTCCCGGACCGCGGCGAGTAGTGGTGCGTGGCGTGCCAGTTCGCCAGCGCCGCGGCGGCGCTGAACACCCCGGCATCTCGGTCGTCGAGCAGGTGCCCCACGTCTCGCAGCGTCGCCGCGCGGGTGCCGTCGATCGCCGGCAGTGGCGCGTCGACGCTGAACATCGGCGTGCCATCCGGGTCGACACCGAGGAACAGCCGATCGCCGTCCGGTGCAGCGGACGAGTCCACCAGCACGAGTTCGGCGCTGCCGTCGGGGCGGTCGCGGACCAGCGCTCGGCCACCATGCGCGATGTCGACAACGAGCACGTCGCCGCGCTTCCACGCGTCGGCGAGCCACGCCTCGTCGCGCCGGTGACCAGCCGCCCGGTCGAGAGCGGTGCGGGCCAATGGCGGAATGCCCGGTTGCTCCCCCACGTCCGGCTGTTCGGCCTCACTCATGGCGGGCTCGCGCTCATGCGGTGCCGCGCTCCAGTGGGGTGAGCGCGGCGAGCGGGCCCTGCACCTTGTCGGCGTCGCCGAGCACCACCATGACCGCTTGTGACGGCGCGAGGTAGCGGGCCGCCACCTCGGCCACCTCTTCGCGGTTCGCCGCGACCAGCGCGGCCGAGTGCTCGCGCAGATAGTCCAGGCGCAGGCCGACGCTCGCGTACATGCTGGCCAGCGCGGCGAGCCCGGCCTGGGTGGACATGCCGAGCCGGAGGGTGCCCAGGGCGTACCGGCGGGCCTGCTCGAGCTCCTCCTCGCCGGGCGGCAGGCTGGCGATGCGGCCCAGCTCGTACAGCGTCTCAAGGAGCGACGGGCCGGTCACCTCGGTAGCCACCTCCGCGGCCGCGACCAGCGCGGAGCCGGCGACGAAGTGCTCGATGTTGGTGTGCGGCCCGTACGTGTAGCCCTTGTCCTCCCGGAGGTTCTCCACCCACCGCGACGAGAAGTAGCCGCCGAAGATCAAGTTGGCGAGCTGCAGCGCGGCGTAGTCGGGATGGGTTCGCGACACGGCCGGCAGCGCTATCCGCAGCGACGACTGCACCGAACCGGGCCGGTCGACCAGGACGAGCGGACCGGGCTGGAGCGGCGGCGTGGGCGGCACGTTGCCGTCGCGACCCGGACCGGTCCAGCTGCCGAGCGCCTTCTCGGCCGCGTCGATGGCCTTCTCCGGGCTGATGTCGCCGACGAGCACGAGCACCGCGCCGTCGGGGCGTACACGGTCGGCGTGCAACGCGCGCAACTGCGCCGGGCGTACTCCGCGGACTTGCGCGGGCTCCGGCGTCTGCACCGCGTACGGATGCCGCCCGTACATGCGTTTCAGCAACGCGGTCCGCGCGAGATGCGCGGGCTGGCTCAACGCGACCTGGATGTGGTCGACGAGCCGTTCGCGCTCGGTGGCCACCTCCTCAGCCGGATAGGCCGGGTCGGTCAGGACCCCGGCCAGGATCTCGAGCATCCGGTCCAGCCCCGCGACCAGCGCGTTGCCGGTGACGAACAGGCGGTCCGGGTCGAGCCCGGCGGCGAGCCCGCCACCGACCGCCTGCAGCTCGGCCGCGATGTCGATGCTCGACATCGTGCCGGTGCCGGTGAACAGCGCCTGGGACAGCAGCGTGGCCCGGGCGAGCGGCGTCCGGCCGAACGGCACACGCAGGCGCAGCTCGACCAGCGGCACACCGGGCCGCCGTACCGCGATGACAGTGAGGCCACTGCCGAGGGTCCGCTCGGCCTGCCGGGGCAGCTTGAGCTTCGTATCCGGAACAAGGTCCGGCAACGTGTGAAGTGTCATTCTCCTGCTCCCGGTGCGACCTCTACGGTGGCGCGGCGCTCCGGCCGCAACGTCGCGGCTGCGGCGAGGATCTGCGCCTCGGTGACCTCGCCGACGAGCCGCGGCAGCTCGTTGAGCAGCTCCGGTCGGCCACGCTGCTGCTCGAGCACGGCCATCGGCAGCGCGCGCCCGAGTACGGCGTCGGTCTCCCGCAGCAGGTGGGTCGCCATCCGGGCCTGGGTGCGAGCGAGTTCGCCGGACTTCAGCCCCTCGGTCGCGAGCCGGTCCAGCTCTTCGTCGATCGTGCGGAGCACCTTGTCCGCGTCGCCACCGGGCGGCAGATGGGCCTGCAGCAGCATCGCGGTCGGGTTGCGCACCTGGTACTCGTCGCCCATGAAGCCGATGTAGCCGCCGATCGTGGTGGCCGCGCGGTCACGCTGTACCAGCCGCTCGACAAGCCGGCTCGCGTCGCCGTCCGTTAGCACCTCGGCGAGCACCACGTACGGCAGGAAGTCCTCGAAGGCCCCGATCGGATCGGGCACCCGCCAGCCGCTCGCCACCGCGGGCAACGGCGCGAGCCGGTCGGTGTACGACGTGCGCCGCTCGGCGTCCAGGTCGGGCTCGTCGAAATCGGGACGCGGTGGCGCGGGCCGGGCCGGCACGTCGCCGAAGTGCCGCTCGACGAGCAGGGTGGCATGTGCCACATCGAAGTCCCCCGCGACGGAGAGCACCGCGTTACCGCAGGCGTAGTAGCGCTGGAAGAACTCCTGCGCGTCGGCGACCGTCGAACTCTCCAGGTCCTCGAACGAGCCGTAACCGTCGTGCGCGTTCGGGAATGTCTGGAACATCACCGGCGGCAGCTTCAGCCACGGGAAGCCGCCGTACGGGCGGTTAAGGACGTTGACCCGGATCTCCTCCTTGACCACGTCCACCTGGTTGCGCAGGTTCTCCTCGGTGAGCCGGGGGCTACGCATCCGGTCGGCTTCCAGGAACAGCGCGCGTTCCAGCGCGCCCGACGGAAGCACCTCGAAGTAGTCGGTGTAGTCCAGATGGGTCGAACCGTTGAAGCTGCCACCGGCGCCCTGCACGTGCCGGAAGTGGGCCAGCTTCTCCAGGTTCTCCGAGCCCTGGAACATCAAGTGCTCGAATAGGTGAGCGAAGCCGGTCCGGCCTTCGGGCTCACTGCGGATGCCGACGTCGTAGACGACGGCGACACCGACCACGGGGGCGCTGCGATCGGGAGTGAGGACCACCCGCAGGCCGTTGTCGAGAGTGAACCGCTCGACCGGATACTTGGTCGCGGGGATCTTCATCTTGTGCGCCACGCTACGAATCTAGCCCGACGCGAGACGGGCACCTACCGCGTCTCAATCGTCGCCTTCGGGTTCAGCTTGACGAGCTGCGCCACCGTGTCGGCCCGGGCCGCCGGGAAACGCAGGTGTCCGCGTGTCACGTATGGTGCGCCGGTCGCGCGGGCCACCGCGTCCGGGATCAGGCCGGTGAGGATGAGCAGCACGCCGACCAGGCCCAGCACCGCGAAGACCCAGCCGGCCGGCTTGAGGTCGCCGAAGCGGCCCCCGATCAGCAACACGTCCGCGACGACGAAGAGCACGATGATCAACGGTGCGACTCCGTACCCGAAGATCCGGCGCAGCGTCGTGACGCGCGCCACGCCACGGGCGGCGCTGGCGCCGAGCGGCACCTCGATCGCGGCCTTCGACCACGGCAGGCGGGGCAGTGGGACCGCGGTGTTCTCGCGCGCGCCGTCGCCGGTCAGCGGCTGCTTCGGCCAGCGCAGACCGGACACCTCGTGCAGCCCGATGCGTACGGCGGTGGTGGTGCCCTGCTTCCCCACGGCGACCGAGGGTACGCCCTCCGGTTCGTCCCGCCATTCAGATCCGGCCTTGACGCGGTAATCCTCTCTCGTCCATTATTCCCATGCATCAGATAGGCAAAGCCGGGTTTGATTCATCCACGTACCGAGAGGACGACCACGTGTACGTCTCGGCACGCACCGACTACGCCGTCCGGGCCATGCTGGCCATCGCTGCCGGCCACCCCGGCCTCGTGAAGGCCGCGGCGCTGGCGGCGGCCCAGGACATCCCGCTCAGCTTTCTCCAAGGCATCCTGCTCGATCTGCGCCGGGCCGGGCTGCTGCACAGTCACCGCGGCGTCGACGGCGGGTACGCACTCGCCCGGCCGGCCGGCGAGATCACGATCGGCACCGTGGTCCGCGCCGTCGGGGGCGCGCTGACCACCGTGCGCGGCCTGCCTACCACCACAGCGACGTACCGCGGCGCGGCCACCGGCCTTCGCGAGGTGTGGGTCGCGGTCGAGGAGGCCATCGAGGGTGTCGTCGATCACAAGACCCTGGCCGAACTCTCCATCACCACCCTGAAGAATTAGGAGTGAGCATGAGCTCCCGCACAATCCGTGCGCTTGCCCTAGCCGCGACCGCCCTGTTGACCGCGACCGCCCTCACCGCGTGCGGCGACTCCTCCTCTCCGACCAACGGCGAGGCGAAGACCATTCGCCTGGGATACTTTCCGAACATCACCCACGCGCCCGCGCTCGTCGGCGTGAACAAGGGCTTCTTCCAGCAGTCCCTGGGCAGCACGAAGCTGGAAGCGAAGACATTCAACGCGGGCCCCGCGGCGATCGAGGCGCTGTTCTCCGGCGCCATCGACGCCACGTACATCGGCCCGAACCCGGCGATCAACGGTTGGGCCCAGTCCAAGGGCACCGGCCTGAAGATCATCGCGGGCAGCACCTCGGGCGGTGCCGGCCTGGTCGTGAAGCCGGGCATCAACGGCCCGGCGGACCTCAAGGGCAAGAAGATCGCGACGCCGCAGCTCGGCAACACCCAGGACGTGGCGCTGCGGTCCTGGCTCAAGCAGAACGGCCTGAACGCCGACCAGCAGGGCGGCGGCGACGTGTCGGTGCTCCCGCAGGACAACGCGACCGCGCTGCAGGCGTTCGCTCAGGGCGCAATCGACGGCGCTTGGGTGCCCGAGCCGAACCTCAGCCGGATGATTCTCGAGTCCAAGGGCAAGTTGCTGGTCAACGAGAAGGATCTGTGGCCGAACGGGCAGTTCGTCACCACCCACCTCATCGTCACGCAGGACTTCCTCAAGAAGTACCCGGAGACGGTGAAGAAGCTGCTGCAAGGCCACCTCGAGTCGATCAAGTACATCCAGTCGAACAACGCCGACGCCCAGACGGCCGCCAACGCCCAGCTGGCCGCGCTCACCGGCAAGCCGCTCAAGGACAACATCCTGGCCGCCGCGTTCAAGAACCTGACGTTCACGAACGACCCGATCGCGTCCTCGCTGTACACCAGTGCGCAACACGCCCAGGACGTCGGCCTGCTCAAGCCGGTCGACCTCAAGGGCATCTACGACCTCGGCCCGCTCAACGCGCTGCTCAAGGCCGACGGCCAGCCCGAAGTCAGCGACAACGCCTCGTAAACCCGCCAGGGAGATCATCTTGAGTCTCGTTGAAACCCAGTCCCCGCGGCCGGACACCGGCCGCGGGGACGCGGTTGTCCGTCTCGACGCCGTCTCCAAGCAGTACGGGTCCGGCGCTAGCGCGCTGCTCGCCCTCGACCGCGTCTCGCTGACCGTCCGGCACGGGGAATTCGTGTGTCTGCTGGGCGCCTCCGGCTGCGGCAAGAGCACGCTGCTGTCACTGGTCGCCGGCCTGGACCAGATCAGCGGCGGCACGCTCGACATCGGCCGCCGGCACGTCTCGCTGATGTTCCAGGAGGCCGCGCTGTTCCCGTGGCTCTCCGTGGCCGGCAACGTCGAACTGCCGTTGCGGCTGCGCGGTCTGGGCCGGACCGAACGCAAACAGCGCGCCGAGGAACTGCTCGAAGTCGTACGTCTCAAGGGCTTCGGCCACAAGCGACCGCACGAGCTGTCGGGCGGCATGCGCCAGCGCGTGGCGCTGGCCCGCGCCCTCGCACAGGACGCCGACATCCTTCTGATGGACGAGCCGTTCGGCGCGCTCGACGCGATGACTCGCGACATCCTGCATGACGAGCTCGAACGGATCTGGCGGGAGCAGGAGCTGACCATCCTGTTCGTCACCCACAACGTGCGCGAGGCAGTCCGCCTCGGCGACCGGGTCATCCTGCTCAGCAGCCGTCCGGGCCGGGTGATCGAGGACTTCGGAGTGAAGCACGAGCGCCCCCGGCGCATCGACTCGCCCGAGGTGTCCGGTCAGGCCGCCGAGATCACCGACCGACTTCGCGCGGAGGTCGCCCGCCATGCCAACTAAGCTTCCCACCGCGCGCACCGCGCAGGACAACGTGCATGGCAAGCCCTCCGACGACGCCGCCAACCGCGTCACCGGGCTTGACGCCCTCGAGCTCGCGCCCGCGAACGACAAGGGCACGCTCGGTCGCCGGTTCTGGCGCAGCGCCTGGCCGAAACTGCTGGCCGTCGTCCTGGTGGTCGCGGTCTGGGAGCTCGTCGTGGTGTCCGGGTGGAAGCCCGAGTACGTGCTGCCCGGCCCGGCGACCGTCTTCTCCGACCTGAAGGATCTGATCGTCACCGGCGACTTCTGGGACGGCGTACGCCTCACCATGGCCCGTGCGATCACCGGCTTCGCGCTCGCCGTCCTGATCGGCACACTCGTCGGCGCCGCGGTCTCCCGCTTCGCGCCGCTGCGGGCCGCGATCGGCTCGTTGATCACCGGCCTGCAGACCATGCCGTCGATCATGTGGTTCCCGCTGGCGATCCTGCTGTTCCAGATCAGCGAGAGCGCGATCCTGTTCGTGGTCATCATCGGCGCCGCACCGTCGGTGGCGAACGGGCTGATCAGCGGCATCGACTACGTGCCGCGGACCTGGCTGCGGGTGGGCCAGGTGCTGGGCATGAAGGGCATCGCCAAGTACCGCCACCTGATCCTGCCCGCGTCGCTGCCGTCGTTCATCTCGGGCTTGAAGCAGGGCTGGGCGTTCTCCTGGCGCAGCCTGATGGCCGGTGAGCTGCTGGTCATTGTGCCCGGGGCACTCTCCATCGGCGTACGGATGCAGCAGGCCCGCGATCTCACCGAGGCCAGCCTGGTGATCAGCTACATCATCGTGGTGCTGATCATCGGCATCCTGATCGACCTGCTGTTCAACGCGTCCGACAATGCGCTACGCAGGCGGTGGGGCCTGACTGGGTAGTGAATTAGAGGGGCCGGACGGAGGCCAGAACGTCGTCGATCACGTAGTCGTATTGCTTGTGGGTGCCCGGGATGGACACGTACAGCACGGCTGCGGTCGGCTTTCCCACGTCGATGATCGCCACGGCGGACAGCTCGTCCTTGGCTTTGAGCCCCGGCTCGTCGAAGCGCAGGCGGAACTCGCTGATCCAGGCCGGGCGCCCGCCGAGCGTGGTCCGCTCGTCCCGTAATGGCTCCATGGTGTTCGGCTGCGGGTAGTAGCCAGCCCGCACATCCGCCGCGACCTGCCGGCCGACGCACTCGAGGTTCAGCGTCACCGCGTCGTTGTCCGCCGCCGGCACCGCCGCCGACAGGATCGACGCGTGGTACACGCCGCCCGGGTACACCTCGGTCACGAAATGCTGGCCGATCTTGTACGGCACCTCCAGCGTGCCGGCCCGCCACACCTCGTCCCACGGGACCCAGGGCCGGCCGTACGCCTTGTAGGAGATCCCGGCCTCGCTGTCGACCGTGCGCGCGCCGGTCGCCGGCGGGGCGGCGCTGGGCGGGACGATCGGACCGTTGCTGGGCACGGTGGTCGGTGCCGGACACGCCTGGGCGAGCGGCGGGCGGATGTCGGTCGGCGCCGCGGCATTGCGGTGAAACGGATCGCCGTTCGACGACACCACCACGATCAGGATGATCGTGAGACCGATGGCCACGATCGCGCCGGCGATCCCGCCGAAGATCAGCATCTGCCGCCGGCGGCGGTCGGGTCCGTCTCCGCCCGGCGGGGCGGGCGGTGGCGGTGGGGACAGCGGAGGTACGCCCGGAGCGGTGACCGTGCCCGAGCCCCACGCGCCGCCCGGGCGCTGCCATGGCGTCGACTGGGTCGGGACGGACATGGATCCAGTGAACACCACGATCGGTGCCCTGTGGCAAAGGCTGCGCTCCGGTCAGCGCCCGAGAGCGAGTGCCACCGGGCCGTACCACGGTGCGAACGCCACGATGAGTACGAGCGCGAGCCCCGCGACGGCGAGACAGAACACGAACGCTAACTCGCGGCGGGCATTTCCGGTCTCCATGGACTCCCCCGTTGGACGCAGCGGACAACCTTATGACGGAGCGAACGCCGGTCCGGTTGCACCGCTGCCAGGAAAGGTTCACCCGACGCCGTTACCGTGACTGCATGGAACTCGTGTATCCCCCGGTCATCGGCTTCGTCAGGACGATGTTCCGCGTGCTCGACCTCAAGATCACTATCGACGGCGCCGAGCACATCCCGACCACCGGTGGGGCGGTGCTGGCCAGCAATCACGTCAGCTACCTGGACTTCATCTTCTGCGGCCTGGGCGCGCAGCATTCGAAGCGTCTCGTCCGGTTCATGGCGAAGAAGTCGGTCTTCGACCACCGGGTGAGCGGACCGCTGATGCGGGGCATGCACCACATCCCGGTGGACCGTGACGCCGGTACCGCGGCATTCCGGATGGCCACGACCGCACTCAAGGAGGGCGAGGTGGTCGGCGTCTTCCCCGAGGCGACGATCAGCGAGTCGTTCACGGTCAAGGAGCTGAAGTCGGGCGCGGCGCGGCTGGCGCGTACCGCGAAGGTGCCGCTGATCCCGATGGTGGTCTGGGGACCGCACCGGTTGTGGACCAAGGGCCGCCCGAAGGAGCTGACCAAACGGCACGTACCGGTGATCATCAAGATCGGTGACCCGATCGAGATCCCCAAGGGCACGTCCCCCGACGCCACCACGGCGGATCTGCGGGAACGGATGAGCGGTTTGCTGGATTCGGCACAACGGGCGTACCCGGACAAGCCAGCCGAAGGCGAGCGGTGGTGGCTTCCGGCTCATCTGGGCGGCACCGCGCCGCTTCCCGAGCAGGCCGTCGCCCTGTAGGCCGTTGGCCGGTAGATGGCACCGGCGCCGCACCCGTACGGATGCGGCGCCGATTTCCCAGCTTTTCCGCTAGCTCAGAGCGGGTTTCCGCCAGCTCAGAGCGGGCGGATGTTCGCGGCCTGCGGGCCCTTCTGGCCCTGCGTCACCTCGAACTCGACCCGCTGGTTCTCGTCCAGGCTCCGGTAACCGGAGGACTGGATCGCGGAGAAGTGGGCGAAGACGTCGGCGCCGCCGTCGTCCGGGGTGATGAACCCGAAGCCCTTGTCCGCGTTGAACCACTTCACAACGCCCGTAACCATGCTCGTCTCCTCGACGGTCGATCGTTCCTGGCCATTATGACCTGAAACGAGGTAATAAGACCCGCACCTCGCGGCCCTCGTGTCGCCGTACTGATCGCCCGTACCGGAGATACCCGGGTTACGACAAAGAGCGCCTGGGGCACAATCCCCACAGGCGCTCCTGAGTACTTGGGAACCAAACTGACAACGTACGGAGCGTAGCACGACTAGGGAGGCCGGGCGGTGCTTGGCGTAGATATGGCGCGAAAGCTGAAGGAGGCCGGGCTGACCTGGAAGCCCGGGCCTGGCGACCGGTTCGCCATCCCCGACCGCGGGCTCGACGACGAGATCTTCGTGCTGAGCAACATGACCATCGAGGTGTACAACGTGCCCGAGGGCCGGGTCATCGGCTTCAACGGCACCACGGAGTGGGCGCTGGACGACGTCGAGATCGAGGAGACGATCTGGCTGCCACGCGAGGACCAGCTCCGCGAGCTGCTCGGCGCTACCTTCCGGGCGCTACGCCGGACCGACACCGGCTACCAGGTCGAGGTGGACCTGCTCGGCGAGGCACGCACGTTCGTGGCCGCGACGCCGGAGGACGCCTACGCGGCGGCGCTGCTGCATCTCCTGGCCGCCGCGACCGCCTGACGATCGCGGCGCTATTCGATCTCTGGCAAGCGCTCGACCAGGGAAGTCAGGTCGTCCGCGTCCGGCAGGTCCGCCGGGCGGACGGTCACCTGGTCGCGGACGTAGTGGAACCCGGCCCGGACGTGCGACACCGGCACGCCGGCGAGCGAGGCCCACGCGATCCGGTACGCGGCCAGCTGCACCGCTCCAGCGGAGGCGTCGGCTGCCGCCGGCCGCCGTCCGGTCTTCCAGTCGATGACGTCATACCGGCCGCCCGGGTCTTCGAAGACCGCGTCCATGCGGCCCCGCACGACCACCCCGCCCACGGTCGTCGCGAACGGCACCTCGACCTCGACCGGGGTCCGGTCCGCCCACTCGCTGGCCAGGAACGCCTCCTGCAGCGCGGTCAGTTGCTCGTCCGCGGCGGCATCCTCGTCCGCGGCGCCCGGGAGCTCGTCGAGGTCGATCAGGCGTATGGAGCCGTAGCGCTCCTCGAGCCAGGCGTGGAACGCGGTGCCCCGGCGCGCGAACGGTGCCGGGCGCTGGGGTACCGGGCGGCGCAGCGAACGGGCGAGAGCTTGCGGGTCGCGACGCAGCACCACGAGCTGGGAGACCGAGAGGTGGCCGGGCAGCGCGACCTCCAGCGGGCCGTCGCGGTGAGCCCGCTCGTCGCGCTCGGCCAGCAGCAGCGTGGCCTCCCGCCGCCACCTGGCAATGTCGGGATCCTCCTCGTCCGGCTCGGGCCGGCCGGCGAGGTCCGGCTCGGGCCGGCCGGCGACGTCCGGCTCAGGCCGGCCGGCGAGGTCCGGCTCGGGCCGGCCGGCGAGGTCCGGCTCAGGCAGGCCGGCGAGGTCCGGCTCAGGCAGGCCGGCGAGATCGGCGGCCAAGCCCGCGCGGGCGCCGACCTCGGGATCCGCCGCCGCGAGGTCCGCGAACGCTTCCGCGGTGGCGGCGTCCGGGTTGGCGATCATGCGCCGGATCAGATCGGCCGCGGCCGCCACCGCGGGCCGCCGGGCGCCGAGCGGATCCGACGGCCACTCGGCCTGCGCCACCACCTCGGCGCTCGGGTTGGTCGCGTCGCTGGCCGGCTCGGGTGTCCAGGCGTCCACCACCCCAGCACCATCAAGGCAAGCCGCGCGGATCTCGTCCAGGAGCAACGACGGCCCACGTGGCCGCTTCACGCCGTCACCCCACCAGTACCCCGAGCAGAGCAGCAGCCGGCGGGGACGGGTCACCGCCACGTACGCGAGCCGCCGCTCCTCTCGTTCGTCATGCTCGCGCCAGGCCCGGCCGAACGCGGTCAGCGCCGAGGCCACGCCCTTCTGATCCTCGGCCGCGGAGAGGTCGAGTTTGGGCAGCCCCTCCGAGTCGCCGCGCAGCGGGAACGGGAGCACCCCGATCCCCATCAGGTAGTGGTCCGAGCCGCGCGCCTGGCCGGGCCAGACGCCGCGGCTGAGACCGGCGACGGAGACCACGTCCCACTCGAGGCCCTTGGCTGCGTGCGCGGTCAGCACCTGCACCGCGCCCTCGACGACGTCGACCTGCCCCGGCTCGAGCCCGCGCTCCTCCTCCTCGGCGGCGGCCAGGAACGCCAGGAACCCAGCCAGCGTGCCGCCGTCGGCGTCGCTCGCGTACCGGGCCGACACGTCGCCGAGCGCGTCCAGGTGTCCGCGTGCGAGTCCGGCGTCACCGGCGCCCCAGCCGCGTACGGCGACCTCGACATCCAGCCCGATGGTCCGCTCG
>JBKOWB010000133.1:0-4207 GCA_046724195.1 Actinomycetota bacterium | reverse complement strand
GCGCCGGATCGCCTGCGTTCATCTCGAGCGCCCGGCCGTACCAGTGGACCGCCTCGGCATGGTCGAGGCCGCGACCGGCCGCGCGCGCCGCCACGCGGCAGGCCTCGTCCGCGGCCCGCCTGGTCCGCGCGTCCACGGCCGCGCGCACCCGATGCCGGGCCACCTCCGCAGAGGTCGCGCCCGCCGCGGACAATGCGTCGGCGATCCGGCCGTGCCAGGCGATCCGCTCGGCGCGGGACAGCTCTCCGTAGCGCGCCTGCCGGACCAGGTCGTGCGCGAAGCGCAGTGTCGCCGGTCGCCACGGGTCGTCGACCAGCACGCCGGCGTCGACCGCCTCGGCCAGCAAGGCGTCGACCGCGGACGGTACGGGCGCCGCGGCGCGCAGCACCGGCACATCGATCTCGGCGCCCAGGACCGCGGCGCCGCCGAGCAGCTCGCGGCACCCGGCGGTCAGCTGCGCGGTGCGCCGCGCAACGAGCCGCCGCAAGCTCTCCGGCAGATCGACGTCCGTGGCCGGGCGCCGCAGCCGGTCGCCGCGGGCGAGCAACCGTGCCAGTTCGCGGATGTACAGGGGGTTGCCACCGCCGAGCCGGTGCACGACGGCGGCCCACGAACCGTGCACCGGACCGCCGGCCTGCTGCGCCAGGTACGCCCCGACGGCCGGCGGCTCGAGCGGCCCCAGCGGCAGCACCTCGACGCCCGGCAGCCCGGCGTACTCGGCCAGCGGGAAACCGTCGTCCGGCTGCCGCACCGTGCCGATGGCCAGGATCGCGGTGCCGGTGATCTCCACGCTGAGGGCGCGCAGCAACGCGATCGAGGCGCTGTCCGCCCACTGCAGGTCTTCCAGCACCAGGACGAGCGGACCTGCGGCCGTCAGCGCCCGTACGGTCCGCTGCGCCACCCGGAACCGTGCCGCCGCCGCCGACTCGCCGGCGCCGTCGCCTGCGTCGAGCAGGTCCGGGGACAGCCCGGCCGGCGCGGACTGCAACAGTCGCAGCCACGGCCAGTACGCCGGAGCGCCCTCGTCCGGCTCGGCCCGACCGGTCAGGACCGTGGCACCCGCGGCGGCCGCGCGCGACACCGCCTCCTCGACGACCGCCGTCTTACCGATGCCCGCCTCGCCGACCAGTAGCGCGGTCGCGCCGGAACCGGCCGCCGCGGCGGCGCGCAGCCGATCCAGGGCGACCACCTCCGCCACGCGCCCGACCAGCCCCGATCCCACCAGGACATTCTTACTTGAGCGGGATGTCCACCGCGATCTCGTCGCCCAGCCGGTACCCGTCGCAGAGCTTGAGGTCGTCGCCGCTCCAGAACCGGCCCGGGTCGTACCAGTTGGGTTGCCTGCCGCGCGGCAGCAGACCCATGTCCTCGTACGTCACCGCGACGACCTCGGCGCAATAGGCGGTCTCCAGGTCCGACTCGGTCGCCTCCCGCTGCTGCCAGGGAGCCCGGACCTTCGGAACCCGCCCGCGCAGCCAGCGCCAGGCGAGCTGCGTGGACGACGGGAACGGCGTGCCGTCCAGGCGAGCGACGGTGCGCAGCGCCTTGTCCTCCATCTCCTTGGTGACCGGCTGCTCGAGTTGGCGCAACCAGGCGCGCTGGCCATACCGGTGGGCCCACACGGTGACCGCGTCGCGCAGGTCGTGCAGCTGGACGCCGCGCTGGAACGTGCCGGACCACAGGTCGGGCAGCGACTTGCCGAGCTCGGCGTGCCACATCAGCGGCGGCATGTCCTCGATGACGAGCGACATCCCGACGTGATTGACCGGGCTGTTCGTCACCGCACGGATGGCCCGGTCGGGCGCCGACCGGCCACGGAAGATCCAGATGTCACCCGTACGCGTCAGGTCGATGGCCTCGTCGAGGCTGATGTCGGCGTCCACGTGTCTATCCTCAGCAGATGCGTTGGTGGAAAATTGCGGGATTGGCTGGGTTGGCGGGCGTCGCGGCTACGGGTGTCGTGCTGGCCCGGGCGGAGCGCCGCCGGCGCGCGTACACCCCCGACGAGATCCGCGAGCGGCTGCACGCGCGCGTGGCCGAAGTGTCGGAACCCGAGCGCTAGACAATGTCGGTATCCCGTAGCAACGACCACAGACCCGCGCCGTCCGGCGCGGAGAACCAGGTCTTGCCGCCCGATCCGACCGCCTCCGGGCTGCCGGACGGGCCGGGCACCGCGCCGGCCAGCACGGCCTGGGTCGGGGACAGCCGGCGGATCGCCACGGCGGCCACGTTGTCCGGGTGCGCCTGCGCGAACTCGGAGTAGATCTCCTGGTCGTGCTGGCCGTCGTCGCCGATGAGCAACCATTTGATGTCGGGGAACTCGGCGGCCAGCCGGGCCAGCGTGGTGCGTTTGTGCTCCTGCCCGCTGCGAAACCAGCGGTCCGGTGTAGGCCCCCAGTCGGTGAGCAGCAGCGGACCGGCCGGGTACAGGTGCCGAGACAGAAACCGGGTCAGCGTCGGCGCTACGTTCCACGCGCCGGTCGACAGGTAGAAGACCGGCGCACCGGGGTTCGCGCTGACCAGCCGCTCGTACAGCACCGCCATCCCGGGCACCGCCATGCGAGCGTGCTCATCCAGCACGAACGTGTTCCACGCCGCGAGCAGCGGACGCGGCAGCGCGGTCACCATGACCGTGTCGTCGATGTCGGAGATGAGGCCGAAGGTCACGCCCGGGTCGACGACCCGGATCGGCGCGTCCACCGGCTCGGCACCCTCGATGCTGAGCCGGACCGTCGCCCAGCCCGGCTCGAGGTCGCCCTTCACCCGGCAATCGACGTAGCCGCTGCGGTCCGTCTTCGTCTCGTGCACGTTGTTGCCGACCTGGATCTGCACGGTCGCGTTGTTGACCGGAGTAGTGGTGAAGCTGCGCCAGCCACGCACCTTCTCCAGCCGCCTGGGCGTGGCCTGACGCCGGGTAAGCACGACGCGCGCCATGACGCGGGCCCAGCCCGGCGCCCCGTACCCGGTGTACGCGGTGATCACCGGGTGCCAGCCGCGCTGCCGCAGCCGGCGTTCGAGGACCTCGTGCATCGCGTCCTCGATGCGCGCGGCCCGGTGCAGCCGGACCGCGGGCGGCTTGCTCGCCGGGGTTGACTCCACGCCGCTCTCCTGCCCGTGGGTGGTACCTGCCTTGTGACGGTACCTGTCCGTCCCGCCGAACGCCTGGGTACGAGCCGCTCAGGCTGCGATCGGGTGCCGCCCGTCCACAGTCGACGGAGGTGTGACGACCGGCAGTGGCTGGGTGGTGGCCCACTGGTCGGCCCACCATTGCGCGCCCGCGGAGCGCTCGGTCTGGCCGGCTCGCACCCGTGCGTCCACCGCCTCCGCGCGCAGGCTGCACGACGCGTCCGCAGCCGCCTCGGCGGCCTGCCAGGCCTCCCGCTCCCGCGCGGTCGCCGCCCGGTACGCCGCGAGCCGATGCTCCCGCGTCGCGTTGAGCAGCGCCGCTTCCTGCGCGACCGGGTGCAGGCCGGCGTCCCATCCGCGGTGCGCGAGCGCCTCGTTCAGCTGCTTGATGGAGATCTCGTGCCGGCGGCAGGCGGCCGTCGCGGCCCGGTGCAGATAGCGCTCGCGGTCGGCGTTCTCTCCGGGCGGGCGGTGCCCGTTCAGCACCGGGAACGCGGACGCGGTCGCGGCCCGGCGCGCGGCCTGATCGGCCTGGTCGTAAGCAGCCCAGGCAGCGTCGACGTCGTCCTGCGCGCGGTGCCATTCCGCGCGCCGGCGCCGCGCCGTCGCGGCGGCCCGGTCGGCCGCCACCGCCACCTCGTCGGCGTAGCGGGCCCCATCATCCATGGCCGACTCCGGCGCCGGACCGGTGGCGAGCCGGCGGGGCAGCATCAGCGCCGTCGCGGCCAGCGCGACGGGCAGCAGCATGACGATCCAGATCGCGGCGGCTTGGGGAACGGACAGGAGAAAACTGTGCAGAGCGGATTCCATCGGACACCTCGGCTTTTGCGATATGGCCGGCCTGGTCGCATGGTTCGGGTAGGCGGCGATCAAAAGCGGACTTTGGTACGAGCGTTGGGGTCGCTTCTGACGCCACGGGGTGACTGGCTTCGGGCGGCCGCGGGTCTGCACGGCCGCCGGCGAGGTCACCGGCGCAGGGGTGGGCTCAGCCGAGCGGCGGGGCGCGCGAGCCGTGGGCCCGTTGCGTGGCCCCGGCGAGGGCCGCGGCGTCGTCGACCGGCTGGGCGACCCGGGCCTGGCT
>JBKOWB010000173.1:0-9891 GCA_046724195.1 Actinomycetota bacterium | reverse complement strand
CGCGGGTCCCGCGGCCGCCGTTCAGGCAGGCTTTGATCCGGCCGATCACCGCTGTCACGCCAGGGGTCCGCGGGTCTGCTCCGGACGCCGGCCCCGCTTGCCCCATGGGTCCTTGTCGCGCCACGTCCGGGTGTGGATCAGCGCCACGGCGAGCAGGCCGGCGAGCGCGGCCGCGTACGCCGGGACGGGGTGGTCGCCGGCGTGGGCGAAGTGCCACGCTACCGCCGCGATCGCGAAGGCGAGGCATCCGACCAGGACGCTGACGGCCGGCGAGTCCGGGAACGGCGCCGGGTGGCGGCCGTCTCCCGTGCTGCCCTGGGTGTAGTAGGGCAGGCCGTTGCCGAGAAAGAACCCCGCCACGAAGGCGAGACCGATACTGGTCAACATCCGCTCCTCCCGTCGTACAATCGGACTCGTGACTCCGCTTAGAAAATACGGACTGGAGACTCCGGTTGTCAACGAGTAGGCCGCTGCGCGCGGACGCTCGCCGCAACCGGGCACGCGTGCTGGATGCCGCCGAGGAGGTCTTCTCCGCCAAGGGCGTGTCCGCGCCGACCGAGGAGGTCGCCCGGCATGCCGGGGTGGGCGTGGGCACGGTCTTCCGGCATTTCCCAACCAAGGAGGCGCTGCTCGAGGCCGTGCTGGTGGCTCGGTTCGCGCGGCTCGCCGGCCAGGCCCGCGGTCTGGCCGGCGCGGACGATGCCGGCGCCGCGCTGTTCGACTTCCTCGGTCGCGTCGTCGGCCAGAGCGCCACGAAGAACGCCTTCGCCGATGCCCTCATCGCGTCCGGCATCGATCCGGCCGCGGCCCTGGCGGACGTCGGCCAACAGTTGTGGGCGGCGCTCGGCGAGTTGCTCATCCGGGCGCAGCGGGCCGGCGCGGTGCGCGCGGACATCGGGACGGACGAGCTGGTCGCGCTGATCGTCGGCGCGTCGCACGCCGCCCGGTACGCCGATCGCGACCCCGAGGTGCAGTCCCGCGCGGTGATGGTGATCTTCGACGGCCTCCGCGCCGGAAGATCCGGCGGCACCTTCGCATCCAGCGGCGAGTAGGACACGACCTCGTCGGAGGCGCGGCGTGGACCTAACGTGCCACGACGACCGGAAGAATCAACGTCGTTGGCCGGTGCAGCCCACGGGCTTATGGTGTAGTCGAAGCTTGCGGTGCGCAGGCACCGATGGCCGAACCGGACCAGGCAGCGTGGCTGCGGCAACGGTGAGATCAGACGTATGACGGATGCGGATCGCGCGTATGCGCCCCGGATGGCACGCTACGGCGACGAGGTCGCGGCGCTTGCCTGGCCTGTGCTTGATGCCGGCGATCTGGATGTCCTCGTCGACCGGGCCGGCGACGCGCGGGTGGTGATGCTGGGCGAGGCCAGCCACGGGACGCACGAGTTCTATGCCTGGCGGGCCGCGCTCACCCGGCGCCTGATCGAGGAGTGCGGCTTCTCGTTTGTGGCCGTCGAGTGGGATTGGCCCGACTGCGAACGGGTCGACCGGAGCGTGCGCTGCGTAGAGGACGCGCCCTACGACCCGCGCGAGGCGCTGATCGGGTTCGACCGTTGGCCGACCTGGATGTGGGCCAACGAGGAGGTCGTCGACTTCTGCCGCCGGCTGCGCATCCACAACGGCCGGCTCGACCCGGAGGCACGGGTCGGCTTCCACGGGCTGGACGTGTACTCGCTCTGGGAGTCGCTCCGCGAGATCCTGCGCTACCTGCGCGAGCACGACCCGGAGCGGGTACCGGCCGCACTCGCCGCGTACCGGTGTTTCGAGCCGTACGACGAGGACCCGAACACCTACGCGTGGTCGACCCGGTTCGTGCCGGCCGGCTGCGAGCCCGAGGTGGTCGCGATGCTGGTCCAGCTGCGCGAGCGGGCGCTCGCATCCGGTGATCTCACGATACGGCGGAACGCCGAGGTGGTGGCCGGCGCCGAGCACTACTACCGGGCCATGGTGCACGGCGGCCCGAAGTCCTGGAACGTCCGCGAACGGCACATGGACGACACGTTGCACCGCCTTCTGGACCACTACGGCGAGGGCGCGAAGGCGGTGGTGTGGGCGCACAACACGCACGTCGGCGACGCGCACGCCACCGGCCAGTCCGCGCACGGCGAGGTCACCATCGGCGAGCTCGCTCGCGACCGGCTCGGCACCGACCGGGTCGTCCTGGTCGGCTTCGGCTCCCACCGCGGCACCGTCGTGGCCGGCGCCTCGTGGGGCGCGCCGATGGAGGTCATGCCGGTGCCACCCGGGCGCCCGGAGTCGCTCGAGGACATCCTGCACGCAGCCGCGCCGCCGCGCGCGCTGATGGTGTTCCCGCCGTTCGCCCAGCGGCCCGACGTCCTCGTCGACACGCTGGCCCAGCGCGCGATCGGCGTGGTGTACCGGCCGGAACGGGAGCGCTGGGGCAACTACGTGCCGACCGTGCTCGGCGACCGGTACGACGCGTTCCTCTGGTTCGACGAGTCGAGGGCGGTCAGCCCGCTGCACACCCGGCACGTCGACGCCCACGAGCCGGAAACGTACCCGTCCGGTGTATGACCGTAGCTTCGCCGACCGCAACGCGGCGGGTCGCGCACTGGCCGAGACGGTGGCCCGGCACGTCGGGCACATCGGCGTGGAGAGGCAGCCGCTGGTGCTGGCGCTGCCCCGCGGCGGCGTGCCGGTCGCGGCCCGGGTGGCCGAGACCATCGGCGCCGAGTTGGACCTGATCATCGCCCGCAAGATCGGCGCGCCGGGCCGGCCCGAGCTCGGAGTCGGCGCGATCGCGGAGGACGGGCCGGCCGTCTTCGACAAGGAGACGTTGCGTCAGCTCGGCCTGGACGAGGCGGACCTGGCCGCGACTGTCGAGCGCGAACGTGCCGAGCTGGCCCGCCGGTCGCGGCAATACCGTGGTGATCGCCCGGTGCCGGACACCACCGGCCGCATCGTGGTGGTCGTGGACGACGGCGTGGCCACCGGCGTCACCGCCCGCGCCGCACTGCGCTGGCTGCGGCAGCGGCCCGCGCGGGCGCTGATCCTGGCCGCGCCGGTGTGCTCCCGCGAGGCCGACCACGCGCTGGCCGCCGACGCGGACGTGGTGATCTGCCTCGAACGCCCGCTCCGCTTCGACGCGGTGAGCAAGTGGTACTCGGACTTCGCCCAGCTCACCGACGCCGACGTGGCCCGCGTGCTGGCCGCGTACCGGGGCGCCGCCGAACCCCGGCGTTGATGACGCTGGGCAGTTCAGGGGGGACGCGATCGACCATACCGGTGGTACCGGGGGGAAACTGGGCGGCATGAAGGTCTGGCCCGGGAACCCGTACCCGCTGGGCGCAACGTACGACGGCGGGGGCACGAACTTCGCACTCTTCTCCGAGATCGCCGACCGGGTTGAACTGTGCCTGTTCGACGACGCCGGCCACGAGACCCGGATCGACCTGCCGGAGCGGGAAGCGCTCGTCTGGCACGGCTACCTGCCGCGGATCGTCCCCGGCCAGCGCTACGGCTACCGCGTGCACGGCCCGTACGATCCGTCGCAGGGCCTGCGGTGTAACCCGAACAAGCTGCTGCTCGACCCGTACGCGAAGGCGATCGAGGGCCACAACGACTGGAACGAGGCGCTGTTCTCGTACCGGTTCGGGCATCCCGAGTCGTTCAACGACGCCGACTCCGCGCCGTACGCGATGCGGTCCGTGGTGATCAGTCCGTTCTTCGATTGGGCCAACGATGCGCCGTTGCGCATCCCGTTCCACGAGACCGTCATCTACGAGGCCCACGTCAAGGGCATGACCATCCGGCACCCCGGCATCCCCGAGGACGTACGCGGCACGTACTCGGGGATGGCCCACCCGGTGATGATCGAGCACTTCAAACGACTCGGCGTCACCGCGGTCGAGCTCATGCCGGTGCACCAGTTCGTCCACGACAGCAGCCTGATCGAGCGCGGCCTGTCCAACTACTGGGGCTACAACACGATCGGCTTCTTCGCGCCGCACAACGACTACGCGTCCTTCGGCGGCCGCGGCGGGCAGGTGCAGGAATTCAAGACCATGGTGAAAGCGCTGCACCGGGCCGGCATCGAGGTCATCATCGACGTCGTCTACAACCACACCGCCGAGGGCAACCACCTGGGCCCGACGCTGTCGTTCCGCGGCATCGACAACCCCGCGTACTACCGGCTGGTGGACACCGACAAGCAGTACTACTACGACACCACCGGCACCGGGAACAGCCTCAACGTCCGGCACCACGAATCGTTGCGGCTGATCATGGACTCGTTGCGGTACTGGGTGACCGCCATGCACGTGGATGGGTTCCGCTTCGATCTCGCGTCCGCGCTGGCCCGCGAGTTCCACGAAGTCAACCGGCTGGCCGCGTTCTTCGACCTGGTAAACCAGGATCCCGTGGTGAGCCAGGTCAAGTTGATCGCCGAACCGTGGGACGTCGGCGACGGCGGCTACCAGGTCGGCGGGTTCCCGCCGCTGTGGACGGAGTGGAACGGCAAGTACCGCGACACCGTCCGCGACTTCTGGCGCGGCCAGCCGGCCAGCCTCGGCGAGTTCGCGTCCCGCTTCACCGGCTCCTCCGACCTGTACGAGATCGACGGCCGGCGACCCATCGCGTCGATCAACTTCGTCACCGCCCACGACGGGTTCACGCTCACCGACCTGGTCTCCTACAACGAGAAGCACAATGAGGCGAACGGCGAGGGCAACGCCGACGGCGATAGCCATAACCGGTCGTGGAACACCGGCGTCGAAGGTCCGACCACGGATCACGCCATTTCCACGCTGCGCGAACGCCGCAAGCGCAACTTCCTCGCCACGCTGCTGCTGTCCCAGGGCGTACCGATGATCTCGCACGGCGACGAGCTGGGCCGCACCCAGCTCGGCAACAACAACGTCTACTGCCAGGACAACGAGCTCAGCTGGGTGAACTGGGACGACGCCCGCAACCACCAGGTACTGACCCGTTTCACCGCCTCGCTCACCCGGCTGCGTGCCGAGCACCCGATCTTCCGCCGGCGGCGCTTCTTCCACGGCGAGCCGATCGTCGGGTCGAAGATCGCGGACATCGCCTGGCTGCGTCGCGACGGCGCGCCGATGACCGACGTGGACTGGACGGTTGGCACGGGCTCGACCATGACCGTGTTCCTCAACGGCCACGGCATCCCCGAGCGCGACGCGCTCGGGGGGCCGATCGTGGACGACTCGTTCCTGGTGATGTTCAACCCGTTCGGCGAGGTGGTCGGTTTCACGCTCCCCGACAGGGCGTACGGGCGGGCGTGGGAGACCATCGTGGACACCGGCGATCCGCTGCTGACCAACCGCAAGCGGGTGACCCGAGCGGGTGGCCGTCTCGACGTGGGCGGCTACACCATGGTCGTGCTGCGCTGCCGGTACCAGTAGCCGCCGACGTAGTCGTAGTTCGCGTTGAGGCTGCCCGGCGCGGCGTGCACCGCACGGAGCGCATCGACGGGCGCGATGGTCAGGTCGCGGACGAGGCTGAAGTCGGCGGCCGAGAGCGTCGGGGCGTCCAGCGGGCCGGGTGCGACCCCGCGCTCCACCCAGTCCATCAGCGGCGTGAGGAACTCGACGAAGCCGACCTCGGCCGGCGTGTACGGGTCCGGGCCGAACAGGCAGTGATACCCGGCCGGGATCAGGTACAGCCGCGAGAACCGTTGGGACGCGGCGAATCCGCCCGCGCGCCGTTCCACGGCCGCGTAGTAGTCGGTCGTCGAGAATGGCGGGATCGCGGCGTCGGCCCAGCCGTGGTAGAGGATGAGCTTGCCGCCGCGGGCGCGGAACGCCGACAGGTCCGGGTCGTTCGCGTTGTAGATCGCGTCGCCGAGCAGGTTGACCCGGTCGAACTCGGCCTCGGTGAAGCGCACGTCGGCGAGTGTGAAGCCGGCCGGCGGGTTCTGCGGGTAGGCGAGGTAACGGAAGTAGCTGAGGGCGATCCGGCCGCTCAGCGTGTCCTCCGGGTGGCCGTCCGGATCAACGAACTGGTTGACCCAGGACAGTTCCGAGCCGTACGGCACGCCGCCGTTGTAGAGGCTGCGGCCGCGCGCATCGGTCGGGCCGCGGTAGAACGCGGTCACGGCAGCGACCTGGGCCGGGGTCAGGCAGCTCGGCGTGTCGACGCCGGCCGGGCATTGGATCGAGGCCGGCTGGAATCCGCAGGCGCGCGGATCGTCGATGATCTCCCCGCACGCTCGCGCCACGGCCTCGTGCAACGCGGGAACCTTGTCCGCGCCGAGGATCTGCCGGCCGGCGGAGTCGGTATTGCGCACGACCGTCCAGGCGTTGAGGAGGCCCAGCGGCGCCAGGTTGTTCGCGGGCGCGCCGGCCAGGATCCCATCGAAGTCGGCCGGGTAGCGCTGCGCCATGTTGAGCCCCTGCCGCCCGCCGGTCGAGCAGCCGTCGAAGTACCGGTACGCCGGCCCGCGCCCGTAGTAGGCCCGCATCACGGCCGTGGCGACCTGCTGGAGGCTGTGCTCGGACGTCAGCCCGAACACGACGCGCAGCCGCGGATCGGCGCCCCAGCGCCCGTCGCCCTGGTCGGTCCCGGTGTGCCCGCTGTCGTCGGCGGCCAGCACGAGCTTGCCGTCGATCGCCGGCGCGCAACCGAAGCCGAACAGCGGCAGGTCCAGCGCCGGCACGCCGCCGCAGAGCCCGGAGCAACCCTGTTGCACGTACTGGCCGGTCCAGCCGCTGGTCGGCAACTTGATCGCGAAGTGCGTCTGCGGCTGGATCACGCCACGCACTTCGCAGTACTCCTGGCTACGACTGTTGGTCACCGTGGTGGCCGACGTCACTGTCGCCAGCGCGAACTGCTGTCCGGCGATCGCCGCGCAGCTCACCGCCGGCGGGCCGGTCCGGGCCGCCGCCGGCAGGCCGAGCAGCATCGGTGCTGCGGCCAGCACCGCCATCATTGATCGAAACATGTCACGCTCCCCTCGTCGCGGCAACGGTAGGGAATGCGCGGGTCGCCGCGAATCGGTCCGCGGACGGGACTATCGGTCAGCCCGGGGGAGGAGCGGTGCCGGGCCGGACCAGTCCGCATTCGTACGCGAGCACGGCCGCCTGGACCCGGTCGCGCAGGCCCAGTTTGAACAGGATCGCGGACAGGTGCGTCTTGACCGTGGCCCGGCTCAGCGTGAGCCGCTCGGCGATCTCGTCGTTGGACAGCGCCCGGGCGACCAGCGTCAGCACCTCGATCTCCCGGGCGCTGAGGGCGTCCAGCGCTCGCGGTGGTGCCCCGCCGGGCAGTTCGCCGGCGAACCGGTCGAGCAGCCGCCGGGTCACGGTCGGTGCGAGAAGGGCGTCGCCCCGCGCCACGACCCGTACCGCCGCGGCCAGCTCGTCGGGCCGGATGTCCTTGAGCAGGAACCCGCTCGCGCCCGCGCGCAGCGCGGCGAAGACCGGCTCGTCCAGGTCGAACGTGGTGAGCATGATGATCCGCGCCGGGTGATCCGCGCCGACGAGCTGCCGGGTGGCTTCGATGCCGTCCATCCGGGGCATCCGCACGTCCATCAGGATCACGTCCGGATGCGTCTGTTTGGCGAGCGCGACGGCCTGCACGCCGTCGCCCGCCTCGCCCACGACGTCGAGGTCCTCGCGGCTGTCGATGATCATCGCGAATCCCGCCCGGACCAGGTCCTGGTCGTCCGCGATCAGCACCCGGATGCTCACCCGACGGGCTCCAGCGGCAGGTCGGCCCGCACCCGGAAGCCGCCGTCGGGCAGCGGCCCGGCGTCCAGCGTGCCGCCGAGCAGCCGGGCGCGTTCCCGCATGCCCACGATGCCGCGCCGACCGGACCCGTCGACCCGGCCGCCGGCCCGGGCCGGTCCGTCGTCCTGGATCTCCAGCCGCACCGATCCGGGCCCGCAGCGCACGGTCACCCGGGCGCGGGTCGCCTGGCTGTGCCGCAGCGTGTTGGTCAGCGACTCCTGCACGATCCGGTACGCCGACAGATCCACCGCCGCGGGCAGCGGTGCGTCGCCGGTGTCACGGTCCAGCACCACCCGCAGCCCCGTGGCCGCCAGCGACGCCGCGAGCGCCTCCAGCTGAGCCAGCCCGGGCTGGGGAGCATCCGGCACGGCATCGTCGTCCGCGTTGATCGTCTGTAGCAACACCCGAAGCTCGGCGAGCGTCGCCCGGGCCGCCGCGTTGATCGACCCGAGTGCCTTGCGTGCCAGGTCGGGCCGGGCCGCGAACACGTCGTCGGCCGCGGCCGCCTGCACGACGATGACGGAGACGGTGTGCGCGAGGACGTCGTGCAGCTCCCGGGCGATCCGCGCCCGTTCCTGGGCGATGATCCGGCGTTCCGCGTCCTCGCGCCGCAGTTGGCGGGTCCGGCCCAGCTCGCCGAGGGTCCAGCCGAGCGCGGGACCGGCGATGGCAAGCAGCAGCGAGCGCCAGTCGCCGCTGACGAGTTTCCACGGCGTCGCGGCGATCAGCAGCCCGAGCACCCAGAGCGATCGCCGCGGCGGCCGCAGCCGCGCGTAGCACGCCAGTACCGCGGCGACCTGCCCCAGCCATCCGATGTTGGGAGTCAGCGCCTCGAGTCCGATGCCGGCCGCGATCGCCACCGCCATCGCCTGCTCCGGATACCGCCGTATCCACGCGACGGAGCCGGCCTGCACGGCGGCGAGCGCGATCGCGGCCGTGTAGCCCGCGGCGGAGTCCGGGCCGCCCGGCGTGACCAGCACCAGCGATGCCAGGACCAGGAAGACCCCGACGGCCACCGAGACATCGAAGATGCGCTCCCTGCTGCAGCTGCCGGACGTACGCACGCTGCGATCGTAGGCAGCGCCGGCCGGCCCGGTCATCGGTCCCGGGAACGACCGGTCCCTCGTTCCCGGGGCGGGGGCGGCCGTCCGTATCACGCGGTTTACCGCATCGCGAAACGGGCACCATGCAGGCATGCCAGCACGTGACGACATCCCCGGGACGCTCAAGCGATCCCCCCAGAAGGCACAGGACACGTACGTCAAGGCGCACGACTCGGCCGTCAAGGAGTACGGCGACGGCGAGCGCGCCCACCGGACCGCGCTGGCCGCGGTCAAGCACTCGTTCGAGAAGGTCGGCGACCATTGGGAGCCGAAGTCGAAGAAGGGTCCGAGCGACGCCAAGGCCGCCGGCGGGCGCGGCACCAAGGCCCGGACCGCGGGCGGCGTTGACGCGAACGCCAGCAAGGAGCACCTGCTCGACGTCGCGAAGAGGCTGGACATCAGCGGCCGTACGAAGATGACCAAGTCGGAGCTGGTCGCGGCGATCCAGAAGGCCAACGCGAAGAGCAGCCGCAAGGCCCGCTCCACGTGAGCCTGGGAGCACCGCGCGGCCTCGACCGGTTCGTCTCCGCGCAGGCCAGCGTCTACCCGAGTGCGCTTGCCGAGCTCGCGGCCGGCCGCAAGCGGACGCACTGGATGTGGTTCATCTTCCCGCAGATCGCCGGGCTGGGCTCCAGCCCCGCGGCCCAGCGGTATGCGATCGCCTCCCTCGACGAGGCCCGGGCCTATCTGGCGCACCCGGTGCTCGGACCGCGGCTGCGCGAATGCGCGGATGCATTGCTCGCGGTCGAGGGGAAGTCGGCCGAAGAGATCCTGGGCTACCCCGACGACCTGAAGCTGCGCTCGTCGATGACGCTGTTCGCCCGCGCCGCCGACGATCCGGACGTCTTCGAGGCGGTGCTGGAGCGCTACTACGACGGCCCGGACCCGCGGACGTTGGCGCTGCTGTAGCCGGCACGTGCGCCGCGTGTTCACGATGGCAGCCATGGAAGACGTGGTCGTGGTGGGCGCGGGGATCATCGGCCTGACGGCGGCGGTACGGCTGCGGGCGGCCGGCTTCGACGTGGTCGTGTGGTCGCCGGTCGACCCGCTCCGCACGGTCTCGGCGGT
>JBKOWB010000053.1:0-5359 GCA_046724195.1 Actinomycetota bacterium | reverse complement strand
GCGCACGGGTGACCACGCGTTCAAGGGCACCCTCGATCTCACCAAGGCGCAGACCGTGAGCAAGGCGGCAGTCAAGGCGATGGGCGACAAGGCGAACGCCGTGCCGTTCACCGCGAGGACCGACGAGACGGGCCGGCTGGTCGAGCTGACCGTCGACATGGGTGGCATCGCGCCGGGCGCCGGCACGATGAAGAGCACGTACTCGGACTTCGGCACACCGGTCTCGGTCAAGGCGCCGCCCGCCGCTCAGGTCGAGGAACTGCCGAGCCAGCTGAAGGGCATCCTGAACGGGTAACCGGGGCCGGGGGCGGACGGCGTACAGCCGGCCGCCCCGGACGCTCGGTGATGTCCCGATGGCCCGCCGTGTCCGTTTGCGACTGAGCCGCGCCGGGCACATTTGTCGGGACCGGCGTCACCGGACTGCCGGCACGGCAGGAAGGACCGACATGCGGACACGACGGCTAGCCGGGCTGGGCCTCTCCGTACTGGCCACGGCCGCTCTCGGGGTGGCCGGTTGCACCGCCGACACCAGCAACGCCACGGCCGGTGCCGCGGCGTCGCAGACCCCCGGCACCCCCGCCAGTTCGAGCGCCGCCGACCCCGCCGCAGCGTCGGCGCTGGCATCGGCGACCGCCGCGCTCAGCACCACCAGCTTCAAGATCACCATCACGTCGGGGCCCGGCGTCAAGCTCAACGGACTCATCGACGCCCCGCACACCACCGGCACCGCCACGTTGAACCTGAGCGGACCGAACGCGAACCTCCAGGTCAAGACGCTCCTGATCGGCCAGGACCTGTACGTCCAGATCCCCGGCATCACCAAGGCCGGCACCTGGACCCACGTCGACGTCTCGCGGCTCCCCGAGGGCGCGAACGTCGGCCTACGGCCCGGCCAGATCGACCCCGCGAACACCGCGAAGCTGCTGAGCTCGACCACCGACGTGCAGCAGGTGGACGCGCGCACCTACAAGGGCACACTGGACCTCACGAAGGTCGCCGGCATCACGGGCGTCGACAAGGTGACCGTGGACAGCTGGGGCTCGGCGGCCAGCCAGGTGCCGTTCACCGCCGGCCTCGACGACCAGGGTCGGCTGTCCGCGCTGACCATCCAGCTGCCGGCGGCCAACGGGCAGCCGAGCCAGACGCTCGAGGTGCTCTACACCGACTACGGCACTCCGGTGAACGTTCAGCGCCCGGCCGCCTCCGAGATCACCGAGGCCCCGGCCAACGTGTACAGCAGCCTGGGCGGCTGAGCGCCCGTACCGCGGTCACGGCCGGCCGGGCACGTCCTGGCCGGCTTTGTCCGTTCTCGAAGCCGCCGCGGCGCCGCGCCGAGCCGTCCAGTCGGTGCTCAGCGGTCGCGGCCCAGGCCGGTTCTCCTCGATCCAGGCGTCGATGCGGGCCCACCAGTCGTACAGCCAGACGATTCTGGCCTCCTCCCCGGCCGGCACCTCCTCCGGCGGAACGCTCCAGAACCGCATGATGAGCCGCTTGTCCATCGGGAGCTCGCGCCACACGTCCGCCACGGTCAGCATCCGGTCCAGGCCGGTGTGCGCCACGAAGATGATCCCGGCGTCCGGGGCGGAATCGATCGCGGCGAGCAGCCCGCCCGGCTTGGGCGGGAGGACGTTGCGCAGGCGCTCCGCCCGTACCGCCAGATCTTTCAACCCACGCGCTCGCAGCCATGCGATCGCCCGGATCCGGCGGCGCGGGGTGAAGTTTCCACCCTCGGGGAAGATCACGAACGCGTCGTTGTCGTCCAGGCCGGTGGCCAGCTCGCCGATCTCCTGCTCCAGGGTCACGGTTCGGCTGCGGCCCGGCGAGATGAAGCGGTTCGGTAGGCGGTTGAGCAGCACATCCACGGCTGGATCCCATTGCAGCGTGGCCTTGAGCACGATCCGCGGCTCGCGGTCGAACCAGTTGACCAGTCCGTGGATCAGGATGAACGAGTCGCCCGGTCCGGCGTGCCGGCTCACCACGATCTCGGGACGGCCGGGCACTGCAGTGTCCGGGTCGGTGCCGACGATGTCGACGTCCAGGTGCAGGGACCAGCGCGCGATCCAGAACAGCACGCCGAGGAACCGGCCGGTGAGCACGTAGTGCGCGCGCTGGAACGCGGGCGAGCGGATCTTCCACCCGAATCCGGACGCCACCCACAGCGCAGCCAACGCGATCAGCGCCGACGCATCCCAGACCAGGTAGACGATGGCCAGCCAGACCAGGCGCGGCACCCGCAGGTGGCCGGGCATCAGCGGCGACACCGCCACCGCCACGATCAGCCAGAATGGCAGAGTGGTCAGTAGCAGGATCGCGAGCGCCACGACCGCTGGTCCGATGACCAGCCGGCGCACCCAGACGGGCGGCATCAGGGATCCACGCGCTCGGCTAGGCCATTGCCGGCGCCCTCCGCCGGGAAGGGATGCACGTTCGCCGACAGATACCGGCGCGATGCCGTGTACGCGCGGCTTATCCGGCGGCCGACCGCCGCCATGTCCCGGTACGCCCACGGCGTGTCGTCGCGGCCGTCGCCCCCGCCGCTGGGAAGCACATGCACCCGCACATCGTCGGGCAACGATGCAAGCTCGCGCGCGAAGCGGTGCCGCCGCGCGATCTCGAACGCCACCTGTGCCACCTCCCACGGCCTGCGGGGAACGGCGAGCGGCCGCTCGATCCGGCCCACCTGCAGCACGAAGATCAGCTTCGCGCCGATCCGGACTGCCTCGCCGATCGGGATCGAGTTCACGATGCCGCCGTCCACGAAATGCTCCCCGTCGATCTGCATCGGCGGCAGCAGACCCGGTACGGACGCCGAGGCCAACACGGCGTCCACCAGCGGCCCGCTGTCGAACCAATGCTCGGCCGCCCGTTCGATGCTCGCGGCGCAGCACCGGAACGGGATCTTCAGGTCGGCGAACGTCGAGTCGGTCCCCAGCTCGCCTTCGAGCAGCCTACGCAGTGGCGTCGGCGAATGCAGGTGGGTACGGGCGGCGAAGCGGCGCACCTGGCGGGCGATCGAGTCGCCGTACACAGCCGCGGCTTCCGGAGACGCCCACAACCGGACCAGCCGGTTGGTCACCGCCTCGGTCGGGTCCGCCGCCACGAGCGCACCGTTCACGGCGCCGATCGACGTGCCGATCACCATGTCGGGGCGGTAACCCGCCCGGAAGAGCGCGCGGAGCATCCCGACCTCGACGGCGCCGAGGACGCCACCGCCGCCGAGCACGAACGCAACCGGGCCGTCGACCATGACCTCATCGTGGCACGCATCGGGCCGCCACCATGTGGTAGGTGAGTGCTGTCAAGTACCGGCCTTGACAGCACTCACCTTCCACAAGTCGGCCGCGATCGCTCAGCCGAGGCCCTTCAGGAACGGGCCGTTGTTGTTCTTGAACTCCCAGCTGTAGTACTTGTCCCAGTTGATCGACCACGTCATGAGGCCGCGGAAGTTCGGGTTGGTGCCGCTGCGCGGGGTGTAGCCGCCGCAGTTGCTGCCCTTCACCAGGCAGGTCACGGCCTGCTGGATGGCGGCCGGGGCGACGTAGCCGTTGCCGGCGCTGACCGATGAGGGTGCGCCGAAGCCGACCTGGTCCTCGCGCAGCGCGGGGAACATGTTGGCGGTGTTGCCGGCCACCGGGAAGCCGGCCATGAGCATGTCGGTCATGGCGATGTGGAAGTCCGCGCCGCCCATGCTGTGCCACTGGTTGTCCAGGCCCATGATCGAGCCAGAGTTGTAGTCCTGCACGTGCAGCACGGTCAGATCGTTGCGCATGGCGTAGATCACCGGCAGGTACGAGCCGGCGCGCGGGTCCTGGCCGCCCCACGGGCCCGGGCCGTAGAACTGGTAGCCGAGCTGTACGAAGAACGTCTCGGGCGCCATCGTCAGCACGAAGTTGGCGCCGTAGCGGGCCTTCAGCGACTTGAGCGCCGAGATCAGGTTCACGATGACCGGTGTCGTCGGGTTCTTGAAGTCGGTGTCGCCGGCGTTGAGGGACAGCGAGTGGCCCTCGAAGTCGATGTCGACGCCGTCCAGGCCGTACTTGTCGATGATGGCGCTCACCGAGCTGACGAACTTGTCCCGGGCTGCGGTCGTGCTGAGCTGGACCTGGCCGTTCGCGCCACCGATGGAGAGCAGCACCTTCTTGCCGGCCGCGCGCTTGGCCTTGATGGCGTTGACGAACTCGGCTTCGCTCTCCACGCCGGGGCACTCGCTGGCCGGGCAGAGCGTGAACCGGATGTCGCCCGACGTCGCCGACGTCGGCTCTCCGAACGCGAGGTTGATGATGTCCCAGTCGGCCGGGACGTCCGCCATCCGCAGGTAGCCGGAGCCGTTGGCGAAACTCGCGTGCAGGTAGCCGATGAGCGCGTGCTTTGGCAAGCCGGTGACCGGCGGCGGAGTGGTAGGCGGTGGCGTCGTTGGCGGCGGCGTGGTCGGTGGCGGTGTGGTGGGTGGGGTCGTGGGCGGCGTGGTGGGTGGGGTCGTGGGCGGCGTGGTCGGCGGCGGCGTGCCGCCACCGTCGCATGGGCCCTTGTCGGCCCAGACATCCCACTGGCCGCTGTTCGCGGGGATCTCGCCCTGGGTCCACCACTTCGCGGTGTAGTTCCTGCGCTGATACGACGCGTTGTCGCCGTTGACGTACACCTTTGTGGCGCTCCAGGCCGGGTAACAAGCCACGGCGGCGTCGGCTGAGGAAGCTAAGTAGACGGCGGATCCGCCGGCCGCCAGCGCGGCTACGACGGCGAAGATCAGGGAGCGGCGCATGGGGGTGGCCTCCACGTCGGGAAATCGACAGTTGGCCAATTATTAGGAGTGTTAACTATGGCTGTCCAGCGATCGTCCTCATTAGTTCTCGAAGAAACGGACGCGCTGGCCCGCACGATCGAAGACCAGCAGCTCATCGTGCGTGACCGCCATGGTGATCTCGTCGCCCGGCGCGATCCGGGCGGGCGCGGGGATCCGGACGTACACCTCGCCGGCCGATTCCCTGGGCGGCAGCTCGAGCCTTGTCGTCTCGGGCGGCGTCGGTATGCCGCCGATGTCCACCCGGGCCAGCGACTCGTGACCGAGATTCTCGACCGACCGGACCGTGCCCCGCAGCTGCGTGTCCGCCGTTCCGGCCCGGAGGGCGCGCAGCGCGACCGTCACCCGGTCGGTGTGCCGCTTCGCGAGCGCCTCGGTCCGTGGCAGTTCCAGCACCTGACTCCCGAGGTCGAGCACGATCCGGACGCCGTCGAGGTAGATCGCCCCTTCCAGCAGACTGGTCCGGGGCGTGCCCAGGAACGCGGCCACGAAGAGCGTTTGCGGGTCGGCGTACACCTCGGCGGGTGGACCGACCTGTTCCAGCAAGCCGCGGCGCAGCAC
>JBKOWB010000201.1:0-7067 GCA_046724195.1 Actinomycetota bacterium | reverse complement strand
TCTCCCGCATCATCGCCAAGCTCGAGGTGAACAACCGGGTCGAGGCCGCGGCGGTGGCCCGGCGCCTTGGGCTGCTCAGCAATTGAGCCGGCGGCGCCCCTAGCGGGCGGCGGTGGTCAAGCGCGGGCGGCGCCTCCGGCGAGCGGCGATGGTCAAGCGCGGGCGGCGCCTCCGGCGAGCGGCGGTGGTCAGGCGCGGGCGGCGCCTCCGGCGAGCGGCGGTGGTCAGGCGCGGGCGGCCAGAGCCTGCTTGTAGAGGCGGCCGGCGCGGTAGGACGAGCGCACCAGTGGCCCGCTCATAACGCCCGCGAAGCCGACCTGCTCAGCCTCCTCGCGCAGCTCCACGAACTCCTCCGGCTTGACCCAGCGCTCGACCGGGTGATGCCGCGGCGTCGGCCGCAGGTACTGCGTGATGGTGATCAGCTCGCAGCCGGCGTCGTAGAGGTCACGCAGCGCCTGGGACACCTCGGCGCGTTCCTCGCCCAGGCCCAGGATCAGGTTGCTCTTGGTGACCAGGCCCGCCGCACGGGCCTTGGTGAGGACGCTGAGGGAACGGTCGTACCGGAAAGCGGGGCGGATCCGCTTGAAGATCCGGGGTACGGTCTCGACGTTGTGCGCCAGCACCTCGGGAGCCGCGCCGAACACCTCGGCGAGCTGCTCACTGTCGGCGTTGAAGTCGGGGATCAGCAGCTCGACGCCGCAACCCGGCTGCAGCTTGTGGATCTGGCGGACCGTCTCCGCGTACAGCCACGCGCCGCCGTCGGGCAGGTCGTCGCGGGCGACGCCGGTGACCGTCGCGTACCTGAGGCCCATCGTGGCGACGGACTCGCCAACCCGGCGCGGCTCGTCGGCGTCGAACTCGGACGGCTTGCCGGTGTCGATCTGGCAGAAGTCGCACCGGCGGGTGCATTGGTCACCGCCGATGAGGAAGGTCGCCTCGCGGTCCTCCCAACACTCGTAGATGTTGGGGCAGCCGGCCTCCTGGCAGACGGTGTGCAAGCCCTCCTTCTGCACGAGTCCACGGATGTGCGTGTACTCAGGGCCCATCTTGGCCTTGACCTTGATCCACGGCGGCTTCCGCTCGATCGGAGTCTCGGCGTTGCGCGCTTCAATGCGCAGCATGCGGCGGCCCTCGGGAGCAATAGTCACAAGCCCGAGGTTACGCCTGCGACAAGATCAAGCGGGCGATGGGCGACGAGCCTCACGCAGGCGGGGATGTGACTGCCCTCACGCCGGGAGCCGAAGCTCGCTTTGCTTGCGAGCCATCCGGTGGTTAGGTGGCGGCGACGGCAGAGACGGAACCGATTAACGCCCCGTTCCCGCCGGCCGAGGGAGTCACCGGCAGCTCTGAGCCCGCCATGCAACGCATCCTCCACCGAGCTGACCCGGCACGTCGGCGAGACCGTCACCGTCGCCGGCTGGGTCCACCGCCGCCGGCTGCTCAAGTCGGTGGCGTTCCTGATCCTGCGGGACGCCGCCGGGCTCACCCAGGTGGTGATCACCGACGTCCGGACGCGGCAGCGGGTCGAGGCGCTCACCGAGGAGAGCGTCGTCGAGATCACGGCGACCGTCACCGCGAACGCGGCGGCTCCGAAGGGGGTCGAACTGGTCGCGCCGGACGTGCGCAGCGGCCGCGGCACGGCAGGCGGCACGTCACCCGCCGCTCGCCGTGCGAATCTTGGCACGTTACGGCTCAGACCTGACCCCAACCATCCAAGATCGCGAGTGAGAGGAGCAGCGGTTCGTCGAGATCCACACACCGAAGGTCGTGGCCTCCGCGACGGAGTCGGGGCCGAACGTGTTCGCGCTCGTCTGGTTCTGCCGGCCGGCTGCACCGGATCACGCCATAGCCGCGATAACCGCGATCACCACCACGACGATCGGGATGATCGTCATCCCGATCAGGACCCACCAGGCCGCCGGATGCGCGAAGTTCAGACTCAGACCCACGCCGGATCGCTTCGGTACGAAGATCCGCGGGTCGGACGGGTCCTTGTACATGTCGTCAGAACAGGGTCGGCAGGTGGCGTTCGACCACCGGCAGTACATCAGCGACCGTCACCGGCCGGCCCAGTTCGGCGCTGAGCGAGGTGACGCCGGCGTCCCGGATGCCGCACGGCACGAACCGGTCGAAGTTGGCCAGGTCGCAGTCGCAGTTGAGGGCGAAGCCGTGTTGCGTCACCCCGCGCGCGACCCGGATGCCGATCGCGGCGACCTTGCGGTCGGGTCCGCGGCGGTCGGCGCGCACCCAGGCGCCGCTGCGGCCCTTGACCCTTTCGGCGGCCAGGCCGAACTCGGCGCACACGTTGATCAGCAGTTGCTCGGTGCGGCGGACGTACGCCACCACGTCGACCGGGTCGGGCAGGCGCACGATCGGGTACCCGACGAGCTGCCCCGGGCCATGCCATGTGATCTTGCCGCCGCGGTCCACGTCGATGACGGGCGTGCCGTCGAGCGGCCGGTCGGCCGGTTCGGTGCGCTTGCCGGCCGTGAAGACGCTGGGATGCTCGAGCAGCAGGATGGTGTCGGGCTGCTCGCCGGCCACCACGGCATCGTGGAGCCGGCGTTGTTCGTCCCACGCCACGAGGTAGTCGACGACGCCGGGACGCAGGACCGTGAGCGTTGGTGTGGTCACGCGGCCAGCGTAGTCCCGCGGCCGCCGTGTCGCCCTTACCCGCCGCGCGTGACGGGGTCCACACCGGGTCGGACCCGCCACACCAGGACCCCGCCAACCCGCTCCGGGTCGCCGAGCAGGTCGGTGGCCGTGGTTTCGACCGCGGCCCGGAACAGGATCCCGTTCTGGCCGCTGATCTGGTCAGGCAGGAACACGGTGTCGATGCCCCAGTAGGCGAAGTCCTGGCGCGCCTGGGCACGGTCGGCGTCGTCGATCCTGCCGACGTAGCCGTACACGGCGGCCCGGAAGAAGAGCCAGTCGGTGTGCCGCCACGGCGCACCGACCCGGCCGACGCCGCCCGGGCCACCCGGGCCGAGGAAGTAGCCGCCGGGTATCCGGAACTGCCGGCCGCCGCGGGCCATCGTGTACGCCTGCCAGCGTTGGGCGTCCGGCGTCATGTTCGTGGCGAACGGCAGCGCGCTCAGCACGCCGCCCTCCGGCACGTAGTCCTTCCACATACCGTCGGCGATGAACGCCGGTTCCGGGGCCCGTGGCGTGGTGAGCACCGGCAGCGGGACCAGCGGCGTCAGGGCCAGCGCGAACCCGGCGGCGTACGCGGTGCGGATCCGGCTGGACGGCATCGGCTCGGTGAGCAGCTGGTCGGCGATCAGGGCGAGCACGATACCGACGACGCCGGTGACCACGAGCGCGAAGCGGCCCGGAAGCGCCGAATCGAACAGCGGCAGGTGGGCGAGCATGGCGTACGGGAGCGGGATGTGCGTCTCGTGCTCGAGGACCTGCAGGCGCGGACCCCAGGACAGGACCACGAACACCCCGGCGACGACGATCAGGGCACGCAGCGTGGCGCGCCGGCCCGGCGTCGCCTGCCGCCATAGCATGACGAGCGCGCACACCACGAGCACGATCAGCGGCAGGCCCAGGAAGGACGTCTCCTCGGTCGGGTTCGGCGCCAGCCAGGCGCCGCTCAGCCCGGCCCAGGCCGCGAGCGACCGGCTCGAGTAGCCGAGGTAGGCGACCACGTCCTCGACATAGTGCCGCTGATTGAAGCCGGTGCCCGAGAACGTCTGCGGGCCCGCGAAGTGCATGTACAGCGGGTACGCCAGCAGCGATCCCGCCACCACGGCGGTCACCGCGAGCGCTTTGAGCACGGTCGGTGCCGCGGCCCGCGCCTCGGCCCGGGTGGCGGGGGCGAGCGACCAGGTCACGACGAACACCGCGGTCGCCAGCGCGACGAAGAAGAGCCCTTCGGCCGCGACCGAAAAGCACACGGCGAGCAGTACGCCGAGCACGGCGCCGTTGCGCAGCCAGCGGCCCGGCTGGCGCAGCTTGAACACCCACCACAGCACGACCGGCGCGACCCAGCCGGACGTGAAGTTGAGATGTCCGTTCGCGTGCGAGATGAAGCCTGGCGCGAAGCCGCAGAACAGGCCCGCGACGGCGGCCGCCGCCCGGTGCCGGACCAGATGGCGCAGGAGGAACAGGTACCAGGCGAACGCTGATCCGGCGAGGTTGAGCGTCAAGATCGTCACGAACGTGATCTGCGGGCCGGCCAGCTTCGTCAGCGGCGCGAGCAGTACGGCGTAGACCGTGATGGACGTGTTCGCGGCCAGGTTGACGCCGAGCGGCGCGTTCATGAGGTTGGAGAAGAACGGGTCGGCGCCGTGGCTGATCAGATAGACGCCGTAGCCCAGCACCCACTCGAAGAAGGCCTGATCGCCAGAGTTCTGCGCGAGCGTGTGCTGGAACGGCTGCGACCACAGCCCCTGGGTTACCCACAGGGCCATGGCGAGCGCGATCACCGCGACCGGAAGATGCCGGCGCAACGCGCCGCGTATGCCCGGCCGGGCCGACGGGGCGGCCGGCGGGTCGGCGGAAGCGGCTTGGGCGGTCGCGGTGACGGACATCAAGCCGGAGGTTAGCAAGCCCGCGCAGCCCGCCTACGCCGCCGCGCTCGGTTCCGGCGCCAAGGCCGCCCGCAGCGCCGACTCCAGCGTGGCGTGAGCCCAGGCGAATCCCGCGGCGCTGAGCACGCCCGGCATGATCCGCTGGCTCTTCAACGCCTCGCCGGCGAATCCGCCGAGTGCGAGGCGCAGCGCGAATCCGGGGATCGGCATGACCGTGGGCCGGTGCAGCAACCGGCCGAACACCTCGGTGAACGTGGCGTTGGTGACCGGCTCCGGGCCGACGACGTTGACCGGGCCGGCAATGTCGTCGCGGTCGAGCAGGAAATCGGTGGCGCGCAGCCAGTCCTCGAGCGCGATCCACGGCACCCATTGCCTGCCGCTGCCCAGCTTGCCGCCGACGCCCAGCCGGAACGGCAACATCTGCGGCTTGAGCAGGCCGCCATGCTCGTCGAGCGGCAGGCCGGTACGCAGCAGCACGACCCTGGTCCCGGCGTCCTCGGCCGGGCGGGCGGCGGCCTCCCATACCCGGCAGACGTCGGCGAGGAAGTCGGTGCCGGCGGGCGCGTCCTCGGTGACCGCGCGGTCGCCGGTGTCGCCGTACCAACCCACCGCGGACGCCTGCAACAGGACCTTGGGGCGGTCGGCCTCGGGCAGATGCGCGACGGTACGCGCGATGGTGCCGGTGCTGTCGAGCCTGCTGGAACGGATCTGGCTCTTGTAGCCGGCGGTCCAGCGCTTGTCGCCGACGCCCGCCCCAGCCAGGTTCACGACGGCGTCGGCCGCGGCGACCGGCGCCGGGTCGAGCTGGCCGGCCGACGGCTTCCAGGGCACTTCGCCGGCGTCCCGCGCGGGCCGGCGGACGAGGCGGGTCACGTCGTGGCCTTGCTGGCGCAGCCGGTCGGCGAGGCGGGTGCCGAGGAAGCCGGAAGCACCGGCCATGAGAATCCGCATGCGCCCATCATTCCCGAATTTGAACGTGCTCAAAACTGCGTCTGATTGCCTCGCTTCGCTCGGCGGGGATTTCGCCCCTTCAGGTCGTCGTCGAGGGCATAGAAAATGACGTCGGCTGCGCCTTGTCATTTTCGGCACCCTCAACGACGACGGGCGAAATCCGTGCTTGTTGGCCCCGCCTCCGGCTCAGGGCGAAATCCGGGCGACGCTAGCTCAGGCCGAGGTCGCCCTCGAAGTGGCCGGCCTCGAGCCGCCCCTTGATCGTCACGAGGAAGCGAGCCGCGTCGGCGCCGTCGACGATGCGGTGGTCGTAGCTCAGGGCGAGGTAGACCATCGAGCGCGGCACGATCAGCTCGCCCAGGTTCGGGTCTTCGACGACTACCGCGCGCTTGACTACCGCGCCGGTGCCGAGGATGCCGACCTGCGGCTGGTTGATGATCGGCGTGTCGAACAGCGCGCCTCGGCTGCCGGTGTTGGTCAGCGTGAACGTGCCGCCGGACAGCTCATCCGGACTGATCTTGTTCGCCCGTGTCCGCTCCGCCACGTCGGCGATCCGCTTCGCCAAGCCGGCCAGGTTGAGGTCGCCCGCGTCGCGAATGACCGGCACGATCAGGCCCTTCGGGGTGTCGACCGCGATGCCGAGATGCTCACCGTCGTGGTAGGTGACCGTGCCGGCTTCCTGGTCGATCGACGAGTTCACGACCGGGTGCTCCCGGAGCGCCTCGACCGTGGCCAGCGCGAAGAACGGCAGGAAGGTCAGCTTGGCGCCGTTCCTGGCGAGGAAGTCGTCCTTGGCGCGGTTGCGCAGCTGGGCGATCCGGGTGACGTCGACCTCGACGACCGTGGTGAGCTGCGCGGAGATCTGCAGCGACTCGACCATCCGGCGGGCGATCGTGGCGCGGGTCCGGGTCAGCTTCTCGGTGCGGCCGCGCAGCGGGCTCGGTGCCGGCCTAGGCGCAGAGGCGGCCGGTGCCGTGGCGGGAGCCGCCGGCTGGGCCTTCGCCGCAGCCGCGGCCGCCTTCTCGGCGGCCGCCTTCTCCGCGGCCGCCTTCTCCGCCGCCTCGATGACGTCCTGCTTGCGGATCCGGCCGCCGACGCCGGTGCCGGTGATGGACGCGAGGTCCACGCCCTTCTCCGCGGCGAGCTTGCGGACCAGCGGCGTCACGTAGCCTGCGTCACCCGCTCCGTTCCCTCGGACCGTCTCGGCCGCCGGAGCCGAAGCTTGGCCCGGCGCCGGCGGCTCGGCGGCACGCTCGGCCGCTGCCGGGTCTGCCGCCACCTCGGCCTCCGCAGCGGGATCGGCGTAGGACTCGCCGTCCGGATCGTAGACCGGCGCCGGGACCGACTCGATCGTCGGCTGCGGCTGCGCCGGGGGAGTGGCTGCCCGCGGTGGGGCGCTCTGCTGCGGCGCGGGGGCCGGTGGTGCGGCGCTGCCTTGTTGCGGCGCGGCGGCCTGCTGCGGCGGGCTTTCCTGCGAGGCCGGGGCCTGCTGCTGCGGGCTTTCCTGCGAGGCCGGGGCCTGCTGCGGCGGGGGTGCGGCCGCGGGGGCGCCCCCAGCGGCGCCGATGATGGCGAGGT
>JBKOWB010000260.1:0-7524 GCA_046724195.1 Actinomycetota bacterium | reverse complement strand
CGGCCACCGTCCGGCCGCGCGGCGTGTAGGCGCGGGCGTCACCGATCCCGCTGAAACCGCGCCGCGCGTCGTCGTCGCGCTCGCCGGCGGCCGGGAGATCACCAGAAGCGCCGCGCCGGGGCTCGCGGCCCCGGCGCGGCGGCGCCTCCGCGCGCGGCGTCATGCCTGCTTACCGTCCGGCACGCTGGGCGGCCGCGCCCTGGCCCGCACCGCCCTGAGCGGCCCCGCCCTGAGCAGCGCCGCCCTGGGCCGGCCCGCCCTGAACCTGGCCGCCCTGAACCTGGCCGCCTTGGACGGTTCCGCCCTGGGGCGGCCCACCGTCCACGGTTCCATCCTGGACGGCGCCGCCACGCACGGTCCCGCCCTGAGCAGCGCCGCCCTGGGCCGGCCCGCCCTGAATGGTTCCATCCTGGACGGCGCCGCCCTGGACGGTTCCGTTCTGGCCGCCGCCGGTCGCGGTGACGCCGTTCTGGGCGTCGCCGTCGGCGACGGCCTTCTGCGCGGCATCCTCGGCGCCCTGGGCCGTGACAGCCGGCTGGCCGGTGCCCGGCTTCGGCACGCCGATGATCTTGCCGTCGGGCAGCCGGATGTACGCCGGCGTGTCCGCCTTGACCAGGCCGAGCCGGCGCGCCGCCGCGTCCAGGTTGCCCGTGCTCTCGTACCCGGCGATCTGGTTCTCGAGCCGCTGCTGCTGGTTGTCCAGCGCGGTCTGCTGGTCCTGCAGCTTGCTGATCTTGAAAGTGTTCTCGTTCGTCCGGGTGTTGATCAACAGGATGCCGAAGACGCCGGCGACCACGAGCGCGATGACCACCGCGATGAACGGCGCGCGGGGCGCGCTGATCGGCGCGGGTGGCGCGACGCGCAGCCGCGGCCCCGCGGCATCGGTAGCGCGCAGCGGCTCGGCGACGGCCGGCTCCGGCTTCAGGGCCGCCGTGCCCTGAGTCCGGTAGCGGCCTCGCGTCTCGGTCGTGCTGCGCTGCTCCGCGGTCCGGCCCCCCGACCGCGGCGCGTACGTGCGCTCGCTCATGTGCTCCCGTCCCCCTCCTGCTGTTCCCCGGGGCGTGACCGCCCTCGTCCCCCGTGCGTTGTAGACATCCGGGGCCGTTCGCGGGCGGTCCCGGATCTCTGGTCCTGCTGTTCCCTGCGTTCGACCGCGCGCAGCTTCACCGAAGCGGCCCGCGGGTTCTCCGCCACCTCCGCCGCGGTGGGCGACTCCGACCCCCGGGTCAGGAGCCGCAGCGTCGGTCCGGTTCCGGGCAGCTCGACCGGCAGGTCGATCGGCCCGGTGCTGCGTGCCCTCGCGGCGAAGGCGCGCTTGACGATCCGGTCCTCCAGCGATTGGTAACTCATCACCACAAGGCGGCCTTTCGGCGCCAACAAGTCCAAAGCGGCCGGTAGCGCCGATTCGAGGGCGACGAGTTCGCCATTTACCTCAATGCGTAGCGCCTGAAACGTTCTTTTGGCTGGATTTCCACCTGTTCGTCGCGCGGCGGCTGGGATGGCGTCCCGGACTAGCTCCGCGAGCCGGGCCGAGGAGGTGATCCGCGCCTTCGCCCGTTCCCGGACGATGGCCGAGACGATCCGCGTCGCGAACTTCTCTTCGCCGTACTGCCGCAGCACCCGGACCAGGTCGGCGGGCTCGTAGCCGTTCACCACCTGCTCGGCCGTGACGCCGCCGGACTGGTCCATCCGCATGTCCAGCGGAGCGTCCCGCGCGTAGGCGAAGCCACGGTCCGGTTCGTCCAGTTGCAGCGACGACACGCCGAGGTCGAAGAGACCACTGTGGAACGCCGGGTAGTTCAGGTCGGCGAGGACCGCCGGCAACTCGTCGTAGACCGCGTGCACGAGATGCGTACGGTCCGCGAAGCGTTCCAGCCGGTGCCGCGCGTGAGCCAGCGCCTCGGGGTCCCGGTCCAGTCCGATGAGGACCACGTCCGGGAACCGTTCGAGCACCCCCTCGGCGTGTCCGCCCAGGCCCAGGGTGAAGTCGACGTGCACGGCGTTCGGCAGCTCGCAGGCGGGAGCGAGCAGCTCGAGGCATCGCTCGAGCAGCACCGGCACGTGTGTGCCGCGCGGCTCCCCCATGTCCGACCCCCATTACCTGCCCACTTCGCGCTCACCCGGTTGACCGGTCGTCCGTCCGTACCGCCAGATCCCCATCCGCTCGTGCCCGTTGCCCGCGGGCGCGCCCGAGGAGGACACGCGCCTGGCACCGGGGAAGAGGCGCCAGGAGCGGGAGCGGCTGGAGATCTCGCAGTACGGCGGCGGCGACGTCCGGGCCGCCTCGACGGCCCACCGGTGCCACGCCTTACAGTCCGCCGGGCAGCACCCCCTCCTCGATGTCGGCGAATTCGTCCTCGCTCGCCGAGAGGTACTGCTCCCAGGACTGCTTGTCCCAGATCTCCACCCTGGTACTCGCCCCGATCACGACCAGCTCGCGGTCCAGGCCCGCGTACTCCCGCAAGTGGCCCGGGATCGTCACCCGGCCCTGCTTGTCAGGAACCTCGTCGTGGGCGCTTGCGAAGAACACCCGGCTGTACGCGCGGGCGCTCTTGTTTGTCACCGGTGTCTCGCGTAGCTGGCCGGCGATGCGCTGGAACTCGGGCATCGGGAAGACATAAAGGCAGCGCTCCTGCCCCTTGGTGATCACGACACCTCCCGCCAGCTCGTCGCGGAACCTCGCCGGAAGGATCAGCCGGCCCTTGTCGTCGAGGCGCGGGGTGTGCGTGCCGAGGAACATCGGCCCAACCCCCCTGCTGCCCCTTGGCGGTTTCGCGGTCCGCCTGTCTTCTTGGGCCGGCAGGTCCCCCTGCCATTGCGCTCCACTCTACTCCACTTCCCTCCACTCGCAACTGGAATCAGCCCGCCCACGAGCCGGATTTGCTGGCGAAAGCGCACGTCAGAGCCGTGAGGGCGAAGTGGAGGGGTTTGCCCTCGCGGGCCAGGTCCGCTATCCGACATGCCGCCCAGGTGGGCACGAAAGTCCGCACAATCGGGATGGATTCCAGTCCGAGATGGAGCCGGCCGAGGCCCGGGGAGGAAAGTGGAGGATCGGGCACGACTGCGGGGCACGACTGTGGGGCACGACCCGAACCGGGTCATGCCCCACCTGTCTTGTAGCCCTAACTCACGCGGCGACCCGCCGTACGACGTAGTTGCTGCTGTAGATCTTGTGCTTGCCGACCCGGGCACCGCTGTGCGGCGAGTCGTACATGTAGCTGCCGCCCGCGTAGATGGCGGCGTGGTAACCGTACGAGCCGGAGCGGAAGATGATCAGGTCACCGATCCGCTTCCTGCTCTTGCTGATGGCCTTGCCGTACCGCTGCTGCGAGTTTGCCTTGTGCGGCAGCTTCTTGCCGGCGGCCTTCCGGTAGACGTACATGGTGAACCCGGAGCAGTCGAAGCGCTTCGGGCCCGCGGCACCGTACTTGTACAGTGCGCCCGTGTGCTTTCGGGCCTCGGCGAGGACCTTGGCCCCGCTGGTCACCACCCGCACCTGGATGCGGTTGCTCGTCCCCGGGTTGAGGCTCCCCGACCCGGCGTAGACGGTCCGGTAGGTGGTGGTCCCCTTCGGCTTGCCGAGGAACGTGACGGCGCCGCTCCTGCCGAGCGGCAGCTTCCCGGCGTACTTCCACGACCGTCCGCTCTGGATCTGAATCCGGACCATGCCGCTGGTGGCGACCTTGCCGGTCTTGGAGTTGATCACCCTGGCGGTGATCTTGACAGTGCTTCCCCACGGGAGCGTGCGGGTGCTGGTGGTCTCGGTGACCTTGGGGTTCACCTTCGCCGTCGCCGCCGTGACCACGGGTGCCGCTTCGGCGGCCGAGGCGAGCACCGGGCCGGCGATGAGCTGACCGGCGCAGAGGCAGAGACCGAGTTTCAGTGCGAGCTTGCCGGTGCCGGCGCTAGGGACACGCCGATGCCGGCCCGAACTGAGTCCGTGCACGGTAGTAGAGATCCCTCCGGCACGCCTGCGAGGTTAGCTGTCGGGTTCGGGCGGGAAGGCTGCCCGGCCGCCATGGCGGCTTCACCCCAGGTCCCCGCAGCCCCGCCGGAGCGGACGGTGCAGCGAGCGGACCGAAGAACGGTGGGTTCCCCGTCCTCGCCCCCATATGCCCTTGTGGTCGTGCAGCGGTCGTGCGACCGGGCCGGGGCGAGGCTCGGCGTTGGCCTGGATCGTCACGACCGGCAAGCGGCTGCTCACCGGCGAAACCTTCCTAACCGAAAACTCCTGCGGCCGCCGGGTGGGTCACCGTCACTCTTCGTAGTTGGCAGATCGGTGGTCGTCCGTTTTGTTGTCACCGCAAATCAAATGCCAGAGCTTCAAGTAACTGGACAGTTACCATTCGTCTAAGGTGGAGAGTGAAACAGAACACACAAAATGCCGCATCGACGCCGATCATCGTACTGATCCGGCTCGTCAAAACGCCGACCGAAACGGGCCTACCGGCGCAAACTCCGATCCACCAGAACGTAGCCGGCCTCATCCGAACGGTGGACGTCGATGGCCCAGCGGATCGGCCGTCCGGCAACTCGACGTAGTGTCCGTTTCCGGTACCCTCGCCTGCGTGACGGACGGGAAGATGCCCCTGCGTGCCAAGGTCGCGACCTCCGTGTCGCGCACGGCGGCCGCGCTCTCACGGGCCGCGGGACGCGGCGACGGCTCGGTCATCGGCGGCTGGATCGGCCTCAAGATCGACCCGGACCTGCTGGGACACTTGGCTGCGGGGCGGGCCATCGCGCTGGTGTCCGGCACGAACGGCAAGACGACCACGACCCGGCTCGCCGCCGCCGCCCTCGGCGTGCTCGGCCCGGTCGCCACCAACTCGTTCGGCGCCAACATGCCCACCGGGCACACCTCGGCGCTGGCCAAGGCCGGCGCGACGCCGTTCGCGGTGCTGGAGGTGGACGAGCACTACCTCACCCGGGTGATCGAGGAGACGACGCCCCGCGTCGTCGCGTTGCTCAACCTCAGCCGCGACCAGCTCGACCGCGCGAAGGAGGTGGCGATGATGGCCCAGTTGTGGCGGACGGCGCTCGCCGCCCATCCCGACGTGCACGTGGTCGGGAACGCCGACGATCCGATGGTGGTCTGGGCCGCGATCAACACCGCGCATGTCACCTGGTTCAGTGCCGGCCAGCGGTGGCATGACGATTCCTGGGTGTGCCCGGAGTGCGGTTCGGCCATTGAGCGCGGCCCCGCCGGCGAGCGCGGCCCCGGCGAGTGGTGGTGCACCGGTTGCACGCTTCGCCGCCCGCGACCGCATTGGGTGGTCGAGGACGACGGCGTGCTGGACCCGAACGGTGACTGGCACCTCGTCAAGCTGCAACTGCCGGGTCAGGTCAACCTCGGCAACGCGGCGACCGCGCTGGCGGTGGCGGCCGAGTTCGGCGTACGCGCGATCGAGGCCGTACCGCGACTCGCCAGCGTGACGTCGGTGGCCGGCCGGTACGCCCAGGTCGAGCGCGACGGACGCACGATCCGGCTGCTGCTCGCCAAGAATCCGGCAAGCTGGCTCGAGGCGTTCGACATGGCCGAGGACGCACCGACGCTGCTCTCCGTCAACGCCCGCGACCCCGATGGATTCGACACCTCCTGGCTCTATGACGTGGACTTCTCTCCCCTGCGCGGCCGTCCCGTGCTGATCACCGGCGACCGCGCGTACGACCTCGCGGTGCGGCTCGAGGTCAACGATGTGGCATTCCGGCACGTCCAGACCTTCGACGAGGCGATCCAGGTCACCCCACCCGGCCGCCTCGAGGTGATCGCCAACTACACGGCGTTCCAGGACATCCGAGCGGAGTTGGACCGTGTCAACTGAGTCTTCCCGCGGCGGAAAACAGAAGGTCAAATCATGAGTGAGAGCACGCTGCGGATCGTGTGGATCTACCCCGACCTGCTTTCGACGTACGGCGACCGGGGCAACATGCTGATCCTCGCCCGTCGTGCCGCGCTGCGTGGCCTGCCGGTCGAGTCGCTCGAGGTGCGTTCGGACCAAACGATGCCCACCACCGCGGACATCTACCTGATCGGCGGTGGCGAGGACGGCCCGCAGGCGCTGGCGGCCCAGCGGCTGATCGCGGACGGCGGCCTCCACCGGGCGGTCAACCAGGGCGCGGCCGTGCTCGCGGTCTGCGCCGGCTACCAGCTCTTCGGTGGCTCGTTCTACGCCAAGGGGTCCCGCTGCGCCGGCCTGGGTCTGCTCGACATCACCTCAGACCGGGGCGAGACCCGCGCCGTCGGGGAGGTACGCGGCGACATCGACCCGCGGCTCGGGCTGCCGCCGCTGACCGGTTTCGAGAACCACGGCGGCCGCACCCACCTGGGCCGCGGCGTGGCACCGTTGGCCCGGGTGACCGCCGGGATCGGCAACGACGGCCGGACCGAGGGTGCCTGGCACGGCAAGATCCTCGGTACCTACGCACATGGCCCGGCGCTGGCCCGCAACCCTGGGATTGCCGACCTGCTACTGCGTTGGGCGACCGGCGCGGATAGTCTTACACCGCTCGACGACACCTGGGCCGACAAGCTCAGAGGCGAACGGCTCGCCGCCGCCGGAACCACCTGACCTGCATGATCTTGTCCTGGACCGACGACCATTGGGGCGGTACGCCTGCATGACTGACACCCTGATCGCCCCGCGGGGCATCGACCTCGCCGCGGACCCTCAGGCCACTCAGCAAGCCCCGGCCGCCGATCTCCATCCAGCCAGGATGACCTGGAAACGCCGGCTTGTCCGGTTCGGCGTTCTCGCCATCGTGGTCGCCGCGCTCGCCGGCGCCTCGGCCATCCTGCCGCTGCGGCAGGTCGCCGAGACGGTGGTCGCGCTCGGCCCGGCCGCCGCGTTCGCGATCGCGGTCGTCGGCGGGCTCCTGCTCTCCGTGCTGGTACCGCGAACCGCAATCACGCTGGCCTGTGGCGCTCTGCTGGGCCCCGCGACCGGCGCTGCCACCGCACTGGCCGCCGCCGTGATCGCCGCCACCGCCACCTATTACGCCGGCCGCTGGGCCGGCCGGGGTGCGCTCGGCGCGCGCGCGGGCGGTCGCCTCGACCGGCTGGACGGCTGGCTCAACCGGCGCGGCCTGTCGGCAGTGCTGCTGGTCCGGTTCCTGCCGCTGGCGCCGTTCGGCCTGGTCGGGTACGCCTACGGCACCACCAGTGTGTGCCGCAAGCGGTACCTCCTTGGCACCACACTCGCTTCGATCCCGTCCGCGGTGACGTACGCGGTCATCGGCGCGGCCGTCGCCGCCCCGGGTGACATGAACCCGCTGGCGCTGGCACCGGCCGCCATCGGTTTCGCGCTCACCACCACGATCGTGGTCCGCTGGCGCCGCGCCGCCAGCCGCGCAACCCCCACTCCCTGACCCATTCGCCCCGCCCGGCGTGCCCTCACCGGCCTGGCCGCCTCTGGCCTGCCCTCGCCCGGCCTGCCCTCGCCCGGCCTGCCCTCACCTGGCCTACCGTCACCTGGCCTACCGTCGCCTGGCCTGCCCTCGCCTGGCCTGCCCGCGCCCGGCCTGGGC
>JBKOWB010000224.1:0-1903 GCA_046724195.1 Actinomycetota bacterium | reverse complement strand
ATGGAGAATTGGCTGCCGTGGCACGGGCACTTGATCACACCGCCGTCGACCTTGTTGACGTCGCAGCCCTGGTGCGTGCAGACCTTGCTGAAGGCCTTGAACGTGCCCTGGCTGGGTTGGGTGATGACGTAGTTGCCCTTGATCACGCCGCCGCCCTCGGGTACCTCGTCGGCCGCCACCAGCACCGTTCCGCCGGCGGCCTCGCCGCCCGAGTCGTCGCCGCCCGCGTCCGCGCCCTTGCTGCCGGCCGGGGCCGGGTCGGAGCCGTAGTCGCTGCCGTTCGGGTTGGTGCCGTACGAGCCGCCGTTCTGGGCCGTGCCGCATGCCGCCAGGAAACACGTGGCGCCGAGCGCTCCGGCACCCATCAGCACGGCGCGGCGGGTCGGAACGGTGCCCGGCTCGGCCGACTCCTCGTGCCGCGGCTCCTCGGTCGGGAGCTCGGTGGCGGTACTCGTCTGCACGTCAGTCATCTGTGGAAGCCCCTCGGTTGCCCGGTCGGCGCGTTGATCACGCGGCGTCTTCTGTAGATACGCTTTCCCCACCGTGGTGGTTCAGGCGCCAGCGGAATTGTGAGCGTGCGGGCCATCGACTTCGCCCTCTTTGTTGGCCTTTGCGCGGCGGATTTGCAGGCTTTTAACGGGTGATCGACCGACCGCGACGGGCACCTTGACGGACCGGGTTCGCGATGGCTGTGCGCTACCCGTGGATTGGCTCGATGGATCGCTCAAACCCTCCTCAGCGAGGTCCGGCCGCCGGTCAAGCCGCCGCGGTCAGGCCGGCGCCTTGGCCCGCGAGCGCGTCGCCCGCGGCTTCGCCGCCGCGCCGTCTGCCTTCGACCCGCCGTTGGCCTTCGACGCGCCGTTGGCCTTGGCGGCCCGCGCCAAGGCGGCGTCCGCGCCGGCCGGCTCCCCCTCGAGTCTGAGCGCGTGCCGCAGGAAGTAGCCGGTGTGGCTGCCCGGCACCTCAGCCAGCTCCTCCGGCGTGCCGGTCGCCATCACGAGCCCGCCCTTGTTGCCGCCCTCGGGACCCATGTCGATCAGCCAGTCGGCGTTCTTGATGACGTCGAGGTTGTGCTCGATGATGATCACCGTGTTGCCCTTGTCGACCAGCCCGTTGAGCACCATCAGCAGCTTGCGGATGTCCTCGAAGTGCAGGCCCGTGGTCGGCTCGTCGAGCACGTACACCGTCCGGCCGGTCGAGCGCTTCTGCAGCTCGGAGGCCAGCTTCACGCGCTGCGCCTCGCCGCCGGACAGCGTCGGCGCCGGCTGGCCCAGCCGCACGTACCCGAGACCGACGTCGACCAGCGTCCGCAGATGCCGGTGGATCGCCGGGATGGCGGAGAAGAACTCCGCCGCCTCCTCGATCGGCATCTCCAGCACCTCGGAGATCGTCTTGCCCTTGTAGTGCACCTCGAGCGTCTCCCGGTTGTACCGGGCGCCCTTGCACACCTCGCACGGCACGTACACGTCCGGCAGGAAGTTCATCTCGATCTTGATCGTGCCGTCGCCCGCGCAGTTCTCGCAACGGCCGCCCTTGACGTTGAACGAGAACCGGCCGGGACCATACCCGCGTACCTTCGCCTCGGTGGTCTCGGCGAACAGCGTGCGGATGTTGTTGAACACACCCGTGTACGTCGCCGGGTTGGACCGCGGCGTGCGCCCGATCGGCGACTGGTCCACGCCGACGACCTTGTCGACCAGCTCTACGCCGGTGACCCGGGTGTGCCGGCCTGGCACCATCCGGGCACCGTTGATCTGGTTCGCCAGCACCGTGTACAGGATGTCGTTGACCAGCGTCGACTTGCCAGACCCGCTGACCCCGGTGATCGCGATGAACTGCCCGAGCGGGAAGTCGACGGTCAGGTTGCGCAGGTTGTGTTCCCGAGCGCCCTGCACCACGAGCT
>JBKOWB010000386.1:0-5919 GCA_046724195.1 Actinomycetota bacterium | reverse complement strand
GACCATCGCCGGGTCCGCGACGTCGATCTCGGCGACCAGGCGCTCGTCGTCGCCGTCGAGCAGCCAGAGCTCCGCCTCGCCGGGAGCCAGTTCGACATCGAATGCCGCGGCGGCGAACGGCTGATCCGCCGCGAGCGGCAGCGGGTCCCGGCGCAGTCGGTCCAGTTCTGCCGTAGGGCGGGACACGACCGTGTCGTCGACCAGCGACAGCTGCCGGCAGAACGTGAGCGCGCCGGCCCAGCCCGCGGCGACGATGTCCGCCCGGCGTCGACCACGCTCCCAGGACCACGCCCACAGCAGGACCCGGCCGTCCGCGCGCAGCACCTGCGGGGCGTAGAAGCACGGTCCCCGGTCGAGCTGTCCGCCGGACTCGGGAGCGAACCGCGGCCCGGCCGGGCCGATCACCAGGTCACCGGCGAGGTATCGCACCCCGGCCAGGGTGAACTTCTCGCCGACCTTGCGCCAGAGCGAGAGGATCAGGATCCACCGGTCATCGAACCGGATCAGATTCGGGCACTCCCAGATGTTGGCCGGTGCCACCTCGGCGGCGACCGGATCGTCGCCGGAGAGCAATGTCCCCAGCTCGGTCCACGAGGACAGGTCGTCGCATCCGTACGCCAGAATGCACGGGTCGCCGTCAGTGTGGCCGGCGCCCTGGATCGCGTATCGGTGGCCCTCGGCGGTGAAGACGAACGGATCCCGCATGTGGCTGATCGTCGGGTCGTCCGGCATCCGTGCCACCGGCTGGCGGTCCTGCCGCCAGGTGCGCATCTCCCGGTCGCTGCGCGCCAGCAGCACGTCGCTGCGATGTGTGTCGTCGGCCACCGCGCTGTAGACCGCGGTGGGCACACCGGCGTCGTCGACCACGCAGCCGCTCCAGCACCCGTACCGGTCCAGCTCACCGGGCCGGTTGACCAGGGCGATCGGCTCCTGCCGCCAGCGCACCAGATCGGTTGAGCTGGCATGCCCCCACTTGATGCCGGCGTGCACCGGAGCGTCCGGGTTGTACTGGAAGAACAGGTGGTACCGGCCGTCGATGTAGGAGCAGCCGTTGGGGTCGTTGACCCAACCGTGGTCCGGGCGGCCGTGCAGGCGAGGGAACGCCGGATCCGGATGAGCGGAGATCATGGATACACAGTAGCGGGCCTGAGCGCACACCATCCGCGATGCGCGACCCCCCGGCGCGCGACATCGCACCGTAACGATTCGGTAACGGCCGGGATCCGGCCGGTGCCCCGATGGGGTGACCATGCGACAGTACTTGTCGAAACGTTTGCGCAGACGCCCTTCGAAGTTCGGCAGACTGGCTAGCCGGGCCCGACGGGTGTCAGTGGTTCGCGGCTTTGTGCTGCTGACGACCACGTTACAACCCTGAACGGCGATCTCCACGGGGACGTTTTTCGATGTTTTCCCTCTTCAGAAGGGGGGAGTCGATGCTTGTTTGGCCTACGGAATACGCAACGTTTCTGCAGGGGTGGGCATGGCAGGCAAGGTGGGAATCTCTGACGTCGCCAGGGCGGCCGGAGTCTCGATCTCCACCGTCTCGGTGGCGCTCAACGACGTGGAGGGCGCCCGGATCAACGCCCAGACACGCGAACGCATCCGCGCGGTGGCCAAGAGCCTGGGCTACGTGCCCAACCGGCTCGCACAGGGACTTCGCCGACAGCGCTCCGGACTCATCGGCTTCATCGGCGATCGGGTCGCCACCACGCCGTACGCGGTCCGGATGATCCTCGGCGCACAAGAGACGTTTCTGGAGGCGGACCAGCTCATGGTGCTGATGGACAGCGGGGGTGACCCGGATCTGGAAGCTCGGCAGATCACCACGCTGCGCGAGCAACAGGTGGACGGCATCGTCTACGCGGCGATGTTCCACCGGCGGCTGGATCGGCTGCCGGATGCACTGGACAGCGTTCCGACGGTGCTGCTGGACGCGCAGGTCAACGATCCGGCGGTCTCGTGGGTGATTCCCGACGAGGTGGCCGGCGCGCGCCAGGCGGTGGGTGAACTGCTGGCCCACGGGCACCGGCGCATCGGCTTCGTCACCAACGAGAACGACATCCCGGCGACCCGGCTGCGGCTACGCGGATACAGGGCGGCGCTGAAACGGGCCGGTGTCGACGTCGACACCACGTTGGTGTCCGCCGGCCCGCCGAGCGCCGACGGCGGTTACCGGGCGGCGCACCACCTGCTCGACCGGCGCGACCGACCGACCGGTCTGTTCTGCTTCAACGACGTGATGGCCATGGGTGCGTACCGCGCCGCGGCGGACGTGGGCCTGCGCATTCCCCGTGATCTGTCCCTTGTGGGATACGACAACATGCATCCGCTGGTGACCGGTCTGGCCCCGGGCCTGACGACCGTCCAGCTACCGCACTACGAGATGGGCGTGTGGGCGGCGCGCCAACTGCTATCCATGATCAACACCACCCCGGAACGGGCCAGGCAGGCGCGGCTGCGCGCACCGCTGGTCCGCCGCGGCTCGGTGACCTCGCCGCCCGACCTCTGATCGACGGCGAGCGCTAGTCCAGACCCGGCCCCGGGAGCGAACCCCTCGCATCCGGCCGCGAGCCGAGCACCACCCGAACTGGAGGAACAGGCAATGAGATCAGGCACTATGCGGCCGCTCGCCCTCGCCGGAGTCGCCGTGCTGGCGGCCGGTGTCGTGCTCGCCGGCTGCGGCAAGGCCGACACCGGCGGCGGTGGCAGCGCCGCGAGCGGAGAGCTGACGCTGTGGACACACAACGCCGGCAACAAGGAGGAGCTGGCGGTGGTCAACCAGATCGTCGCCGACTACAACGCGCAAGGAAAGACCAAGATCAAGGTACAGGCGTTCCCGCAGGCCTCGTACAACGACGCGGTGGTCGCGGCGGCGACGGCCAAGAAGCTGCCGTGCATCCTCGACACCGACGCGCCCAACGTGCCGTCCTGGGCCTTCGCCGGTTACCTGGCCGAGCTGAACCTGCCGCAGGATCTCGTCGGCAAACAACTGGCGAGCACGCTGGGCAAGTACCAGGACAAGCTGTACTCGATCGGGTACTACGACGCCGCGTTGGCCATCTTCGCCCGCAAGTCGGTGTTGGAGTCCGCCGGCGCCCGGATCCCGACGGTCGACAAGCCGTGGACCGCGGACGAGTTCAACCAGGTCCTGGCGAAGATCAAGGCTGCCGGCAAACCGCAGATCGCGTTCGACCTCGGCACCGGAGACACCACAACGGAGTGGTGGACGTACGCGTACTCACCGTTCCTGCAGAGCTTCGGCGGCGACCTGATCAACCGGACCGACTACAAGAGCGCCGAGGGCGTGCTCAACGGCGACAAGGCCAAAGCCTGGGCCGCCTGGATGCAGGGGCTCGTCAAGAACGGTTACACGCCGAAGAAGTCGGGCACCGACGCCTTCGCCGACTTCGTCAACGGCAAGTCCGCCATGGTCTGGTCGGGCATCTGGAGCACCGCGAACATGACGAAGCTGGGATCCGACGGTGTCATCCTGCCCCCGCCGGACTTCGGCACCGGCCCGAAGATCGGCGGCGGTTCCTGGCAGTGGGCGATCAGCGCGACCTGCGCGAACAAGGACGCCGCGCTGGACTACCTGAAGTTCTCCCTCGACCCGAAGTACCTGGCCCAGTTCTCGATCAAGCAGAACGTGGTGCCGGCGACCGAGGAAGCGGCCGCGCTGACGCCCGGTTGGAAGCAGGGCGAGCCGAAGCGGTTCTTCCTGGAGGAGGCGAAGAAGTTCGCGCTGATCCGGCCGCCGACACCCGGCTACCCGTACCTGACGACCACCTTCGCGAAGGCCACCCAGGACATCGTGTCCGGCGGTGACGCCAACCAGATTCTCGACCGGGCCGCCAAAGACATCGACGCCAACTTCAAGAGCAACAACTACTACCAGAGCTGACCCTTACGCCGCCGGGGGCGCGGACCACGTCCGCACCCCCGGCCCACCGCTCGACGTTTGGAGAGCCATGTCTGTCACCACGCCAGGGCAGACCACGAAGCCGGCCACCACACGGGCCGCCGACGCACACGCCCCCACGCTGAAGAAAACCGAACGGCGCGAGGCACTGGCCGGCGCCCTCATGGTCAGCCCCTCGGTCATCCTGCTCATCGTCTTCTTCTTCATCCCGGTCGGGCTGGCGTTCCTGCTGGCCTTCACCAACGCGCGACTGATCTCTCCGTCGATCTCGTTCACCGGGCTGGACAACTTCACCCGACTCTTCCAGGATCCCCTCTTCTGGAAGTCCCTACGCAACACCCTGTACTTCGCCGTCGTCGTCGTTCCGCTGCAGTCCGGTTTCGCGCTGCTGCTGGCGCTGCTGGTCAACGAGAGGATCCGCGGTACGAACGTCTTCCGCACCCTCTACTTCGTTCCGGTGGTCACCTCGATCGTCGTGGTGTCGATCCTGTGGAAGTTCATGTACCAGCCCGACGGCCTGATCAACAACGTGCTCCAATCCGTGAGCTTCAACGTCATCCAGGGCACCGACTGGCTGAACAACCCGGGCGCCGCCATGCCGGCCATCATGTTCATGTCGATCTGGCAGGCCGTCGGCTTCCACATGGTCATCTGGCTATCCGGTCTGCAGACCATCGCGCCGGAGTTGTACGAGGCGGCCGACATCGATGGCGCCGGCCGTTGGGAGAAGTTCCGCTACGTCACCTGGCCGGGCCTGCGGAACACCCGCACGTTCATCCTGGTCACCATCACGATCGCCGCGCTCAGCCTGTTCGCCCAGATCAACATCATGACCAACGGCGGACCCCTCGACGCCACCACCACCGTCGTCTTCCAGGCCGTACGAATCGGCTACCAGCAGCAGCAGACCGCCTACGCCTCCGCGATATCGCTGGTGTTCTTCATCCTCGTGCTGGCCGTGTCCCTGGTCCAGCGCTACCTCACCCGCGAGAAGGGCTGACCATGACGACCACCGCCCGCACCACGACACCGCCAGCGCCGGCACCCACCGCGGACACGCGACAGTCGACCGCCGCGCGGACTACAGGCAAGTACGTCGTGCGGATTCTCCTGGCGCTGTTCTTCGCCTTCCCGCTGGTATTCATGTTCGTGTCGTCGCTCAAGCCCGACCAGCAGATCTTCAAGGATCTGAGCTCGCTCAAGGCGTTCCTGCCCATCGGGGACATCTCGCTGGACAACTACACCGGCGTGTTCCAGACAGCCCCGGCGGGACGATTCCTGATCAACTCGATCCTCATCACCGCCGCCACCGTGATCCTCGGCCTGCTGGTCAACAGCATGGCCGCCTTTGCCCTGGCCCGGATGCACTGGCGCGGCAAGACCCTCGTCCTCGCCGCCATCATCGCCACCCTCGTCGTGCCGTTCGAGACCTTCGCACTACCGCTGGTCTGGTGGGTCAACAAACTGCCGTGGCTGGTCGTCCAAAACTTCGTCCCGCTGTACTCGGTCGGCTGGCTCGACACCTACCGGGTTCAGATCATCCCGTTCATCGCCAACGCCTTCTCCATCTACCTCTACTACTCCTACTTCCAAAGCATCCCGAAAGACCTCGACGAGGCCGCCCGGGTCGACGGGGCCGGCTGGTTCCGCATCTACCGCAGCGTCATCATGCCGCTGGCCGGCCCGGCCAGCGCCACCGTGGCGATCCTCACCTTCCTGCCCGCCTGGAACTCCTACCTGTGGCCGCTGATGGTGGTGCAGACCGAAAACCTGCGCCCGGTCATGGTCGGCGTCTCGTACTTCCAGCAACTCAACGTCCTCTGGGGACAGATCATGGCGTACTCGACGCTGATCACCATTCCCGTGCTCGCGTTCTTCCTCGTCTTCCAACGCTCGTTCATCAGCAGCATCGCCTCAGCCGGAGTGAAGGGGTAACCCGTAATGCGACGGTATCTTGTGGTGGCTGATCAAACCCTCGGTGGTGACACACTGGTTCAGGC
>JBKOWB010000197.1:0-3544 GCA_046724195.1 Actinomycetota bacterium | reverse complement strand
CCGCGGCGGAGTGCCGGTCAGCCGGTCGACCAGCGCGTCCACGTCGTCGACCACCTCGCCGGGCGCGGCCAACACCGCCATCGGCGTGCCCACCGACACCGATTTGCCGGGCTCGACCAGCGTGCGCAGCAACACGCCGTCGGCGTCCGCCGGCACGTCCACGACCGCCTTCTCCGTCTCCACGGTTGCGATCGCGTCACCCGCCGCGAACGCGCTGTTCTCGGCCAGCGGCCACTCGGAGAGAACCGCCTCCACGGTGTTCGCGGAGATCTCGGGCATCCGCAGCAAGGTCGCCATCGCTCAGCCTCCGAGGATCTCGGTCAGGCGGGTGGCGATCTCTTCCCGGCGGGCGATGGCGGCACGCTCCAGCACCCTGCTGATACTGGGCGACGCCTCGCCGCCGGTGACCCGTTCGACGGGTGCGTCCAGCCAGTCGAAGTAGCGGCGCTGGATCTCGTCGGCGAGCCAACCGCCGTACGACGTGCCGGTAGCGCCCTGCTCGACGATCAGTACCCGGTTGGTCTTACGGACGCTCGCACCGAGCGTGTCCCAGTCGAGGCTGGCCCGATCGAGCCAACGCAGGTCGATGACGTCCGCGTCGGCCCCAGTGGCCTCGACCGCGGCAAGCGCCTCGGCCACCATCGACAGGTACGCCACGACGGTGATCGCGTTCCCCGAGCGGCGGACCGCGGCCTTGCCGACCGGAAGGTGGTAGTCGTAGTCGTCGACCGGACCCGGGCCGGTGCTGTTGTAGAGGTCCACGTGCTCGAGTACCACGACCGGGTCCTCGCAGCGCAGCGCCGCGTTCATCAGCCCCACGTAGTCGAACGGCGTCGACGGGGCGACGATGCGCCAGCCCACCGCGGTGGCGAAGACGCCGGCCGGGTCCATCGAGTGCTGGGAGCCGTACCCCGTGCCGGTGGCGACCTTGCTACGCAGGACGAGCGGCACCGGGCCGTCGCCGCCGAACATGTGCCGCGCCTTGCCGACCTGGTTGAACAGCTGGTCGGCCGCGACCCACATGAAGTCGGCGTACATGAACTCGACCACCGGCCGGAACCGGCCGTCGAGCGCGATGCCGCCGGCCAGGCCGGTGAACGCGTTCTCGCTGATCGGCGTGCCCAGGACCCGGTCCGGGTAGGCATCCTTCAGGCCCTTGGTGGCGCCGTTGGTGCCGCCGTTCAGCCGGTGCACGTCCTCGCCCATGACGACGATCCGGTCGTCGGTGTCCATCCGCCGCCGCATCACGTTCGCGACGGCGTCGATGAACTTCGTGTCCCGCAGGGTGCCGTCGAAGGACTCGACGTCCGCCGTCCGTACCCCGTCGAACTCGGACAGGTCACCGCGGACGCCCACGTTCGCGAAAGCCGGATCGGGCCACTCGCCGGGTTTGATCTGCCGCTGGCCGGGCTTGCCGCCCGGCAGTGGCTCGAGGAGCACGTCGCCGGCGGCCGCCATGGCGCGCTTGGCGCCGGCGGCCGAGGCGTCCCGGGTCTCCTCGGTCAGCAGGCCGCGCCGGATCAGGTGCCGGGTGACCTGGTCGATCGGGTCGCGGGCTCGCCACCGCGCCTCCTCTTCCTTGCTGCGATAACGGAACGCGCTTCCGGGGAACGGGCCGTTCTGGTGGAAATAGCGGTAGGTGTCGGCCTCTATGACGGCCGGGCCGCGGCCGGCCCGCATGTGCGCGGCGGCCTCTCGCATGGCCAGGTAGACGGCGAGCGGGTCCATGCCGTCGACCCGCCAGCTGGCGATGCCGAATCCGGGGCCGCGAGCCGACAGCCGGGGCTCACCGGTCGCCTCGGCGACGCCGGTGGACACGGCGTACTGGTTGTTCTCGATGAAGAAGCAGACCGGCAGCTTCCACGCCGCGGCCAAATTGAACGTCTCGAGTGTGGATCCGATGTTCGCGGCGCCGTCGCCGAAGTAGGTCACCGCTACCGCGTCGGTCCCGGCGTGCCGGTCCGCCCACGCGTACCCGGCCGCCAGCGGGACGCCGCCGCCGACGATGGCGTTGGTGCCCATCGCGCCGGCTTCCCTCCACTGCAGGTGCATCGAGCCGCCGCGGCCGTGGCTGTAGCCGCGGTCCAGGCCGCAGATCTCGGCGAGCGTCCGGAGCAGCACGGTGTGGATCTCCTCCGGCAGCTCGCCGGTGAGATCGAAGCCCTTCGGCGCCACGAAGGCGAGAGCTTTGGCGAGAAACTGGTGATGGCCGCGGTGCGAGCCGTTGACCTCGTCACCGGAGTTGAGCGCGAGCACCGAGCCGACGGCGCCGCCCTCCTGGCCGATGCTGGAGTGCGCCGGGCCGTGCACGAGCCCGGCGGCGGCGAGCTCGAGGACATACTCCTCGAACGTCCGGATCAGCACGAGCTGTTGGAACATCGCGGTCAGCAGCTCGGGGTCGGCGGCGTCCCAATCGGCGTCGCCGACGATCAGCTCCGTCCAGTCCGCGTCCGGGCGCAGCGGGCGGTGTTCCGGCATCAGGTCCTCCTTCGTCCTCCCTCAGGCTGCCACACGATTGGATCCATTTTCTAGTGCACGAGCCCCTTTTCCGAGGTACGACCGCTGACATACGATCGATTGGATCCAAAGGAGGGCTCTCATGGGACTGCCGGGACTGCGGCGGCTCGATCACGTCGGGTTCACGGTGCCCGACCTCGACGAGGCGCACGCGTTCCTCGTCGACGTGCTCGGCTGCGAATACCTGTACGCGCTCGGCCCGTTCTCCGACGAGGGCTCGTGGATGGCGGACCACCTCAACGTGCATCGCCGGGCGACGGTGCCGCAGAACCGCTTCTTCCGGTGCGGCGGGCAGGCGATCTTCGAGGTGTTCTCGTACACGTCGCCCGACCAGCGGGCCGAGCCGCCCCGCAACAGCGACATCGGCGGCCACCACGTCGCGCTGTATGTCGACGATCTCGACGCCGCGGTGGCCCACCTGAAGCGGCACGGCGTGACCGTGCTCGGCGAGCCGACGGCGAGTCGCGGGCCGCATGCGGGGCAGCGCTGGGTCTATTTCCTGGCACCATGGGGCATGCAGTTCGAGCTGGTCTCCTATCCGTACGGACGGGCGTTCTTCGGCAACGAGGGGCAGACCCCATGACACTCGCCACCCAGCGGGTCGCCGACCACCTGCGCAGCGCGATCCTCGGCGGCGCCATCGGCCCTGGCGAGCGGGTCCGGCAGGAGGACATCGCCCAGCAGCTCGGCGCGAGCCGGCTGCCGGTCCGCGAGGCGCTGCAGATGCTGGCGGCCGAGGGCCTGATCGAGCACGAGCCGAACAAGGGCGCGCGGGTGCCGCACCTGTCGATGCACGAGGTCGACGTGATGTACAAGATGCGCGAGCAGCTCGAACCGCTCGCCCTGACGGAGAGCCTGCCCTGGCTCCACCCGGGTGACGTCATCAGGCTCGAGGAGATCCAGGAGGAAATCGAGGCGGGCGTCGACGTCGAGCGGTTCCTGGAGCTGGACCGCGAGTTCCACCTGCGGCCCTACAGCGCCTGCGCGATCGAGCAGCTGACCACGACGGTGACCCGGCTGTGGAACT
>JBKOWB010000157.1:0-8335 GCA_046724195.1 Actinomycetota bacterium | reverse complement strand
GAGCGGCGGACAGCACCGCCTGCTCATCGTGGACCAGACGGACAAACCGCACCCTGACCCGGTGCAGGACTGGGCGACCAAGGAGGCGGACCGGATCAGCAGCTACCGCGACTACCACCGGATCGCGATCCGCCCGGTGTCCTATTGGGACAAGGCGGCCGACTGGGAGTACACGCGGACCAGCGACAACGGCAACCCGCTGCACGTCGTGAAACGCGGCTTCATCACTGCCAAGGATCAGGCGTACGGCATCACGTGGTCGACGTCCGCCGGCGACTGGCAGGCGAACAGGTCGAATCTGGACCTCATTTACAAAGGGTTCATACCGGCTAAGACCTAGCACCTCATGAGTGAATAGCCGATGAGTGGGGTAGTCATCGTGCGACCACGGATGGAGGTGCACGATGAACTGCCGCCGACACGGCAGCAAGCCCACGCTCGCGTTATGGATGCTGGTCGCCGCAGCCGACGTGGCCATCTTCATGGCAGCTGTTGGCCCACTCACCGTGCTGCTGATCGGTGCCGGCCTCGTTGCTCTGATCGCCGGGGTCATGGGCTTCCGTCTGCACCGCCGTGACGCGGTCGCGAGCCTTGTGCTGCTGTCGCAGCGTGAGGCGCCCAAGCCCAAGACGATGGCGAGGCGCCGCGCTTAGCCCGATCGACTACGCTCGCGGGCTGTGTCGATCGACGGTGTGACGGACCTCTGGGACAAACTGCTCGGGGCGCAACCCGACCCGCCCGCCCTGCTCGTGCTGGTCACGGCGTTGGTGGCGCTCGTCGTGGTGGCGTTCCGGCCGTTGTGGCGGGTTGCTCGCAACGCGATCACGATCGCGCATGAGGGTGGCCATGCGCTCGTGGCGCTGCTGACCGGACGCAAGTTGCGCGGTATCCGGCTGGAGTTCGACACCTCTGGCCTCACCCTGTCCGCCGGTCGGCCGACCGGGCCGGGAATGATGTTGACCCTGCTGGCGGGCTATCTCGCGCCGTCGCTCATCGGCCTGGCCGGTGCGTGGATCCTCGGCGGCAACCGGATCACGCTGCTGCTCTGGGTCGCCGTGGTGCTGCTCCTGCTCATGCTGATCAACATCCGCAACGTGTTCGGAGCGGTGTCCGTCGTGATCACGGGCGTCATCGTGTTCGCCGTCTCCTGGTACGCGTCGCCGCAGGTCCAGGCCGCGTTCGCGTACGCCGGGGTGTGGTTCCTGCTGATCGGCGGCGTACGGCCGGTGGGTGAGCTGCAGAGATTGCGCAGCCGCGGCCGGATGCCGGAGTCCGACGCGGACCAACTCGCCTACATCACGCACGTGCCGGCCATCTTCTGGGTCGGGTTCTTCGGGCTCGTCAACCTCGCGGCGCTGGTCATCGGTACGTTCATGCTGGCCGGCCAGTGGCTACCCCAGGTGACATCGCCGTAGGCCGGGCGGCGCGCCAATGCTGCGGCACACCGGATGAGCGTCAGAGCGGGATGTTTCCGTGCTTCTTGGGTGGCAGCGTCTCCCGCTTGGTACGCAGCGTCCGCAGCGCCCGGGTCACCTGGGCCCGGGTCTGCGACGGCGCGATGACCGCGTCCACGTAGCCGCGTTCCGCCGCGATGTACGGGTTCGCCAGCGTGTCCTCGTACTCGTTGATCAGCTCTTGCCGGAGGGCTGCCGGATCAGCCGCCGCGGCCAGCTCGCCGCGGTACAGGATGTTCACCGCGCCCTGCGCGCCCATCACCGCGATCTGCGCCGTCGGCCAGGCGAAGTTCATGTCAGCCCCGAGGTGCTTCGAGCCCAGCACGTCGTACGCCCCGCCGTAGGCCTTGCGCGTGATCACGGTGACCTTCGGGACGGTGGCCTCGGCGTACGCATAGATCAGCTTGGCACCGCGCCGGATGATGCCGTCCCACTCCTGGTCCGTCCCGGGCAGGAAGCCGGGCACGTCGACGAACGTGACCACTCCGATGTTGAACGCGTCGCACGTGCGCACGAACCGCGCGGCCTTCTCGGAGGCCGCGATGTCGAGCGTGCCCGCGAAGTGCATCGGCTGGTTTGCGACCACGCCGACCGGCCGGCCCTCGATCCGGCCGAAGCCCACTACGATGTTCTGCGCGTAGAGCGGCTGGACCTCGAGGAAGTCGTCGACCACGGCCTCGATCACGGTGTGCATGTCGTAGGGCTGGTTCGCCGAGTCGGGAATCAACGCGTCAAGAGCAAGGTCGGCTTCGCCCGGCGCGAGGTCCGCGGGGATCTCGAAGGTGGTCGGTTCGTCAAGGTTGTTGCTCGGGAGGTACGACAGCAGCGCACGCACGTAGTCGACCGCGTCGTCCTCGTCGGCCGCCAGGTAGTGCGCGTTGCCGCTGCGGGTGTTGTGGGTCCGAGCGCCGCCGAGTTCCTCCATCCCGACGTCCTCGCCGGTCACGGTGCGGATGACGTCCGGACCGGTGATGAACATGTGCGACGTCTGGTCGACCATCACGGTGAAGTCGGTGATCGCCGGGGAGTAGACCGCGCCGCCCGCGCACGGGCCCATGATCAGCGAGATCTGCGGGATGACGCCGCTGGCTCGGACGTTGCGAAAGAAGATGTCGGCATACAGGCCGAGCGCGACCACGCCCTCCTGGATGCGCGCGCCGCCGGAGTCGTTGATGCCGATGATCGGGCATCCGATCTTCATGGCCAGGTCCAGGACCTTCACGATCTTCTCGCCGAATACCTCGCCGAGCGAACCGCCGAACACCGTGAAGTCCTGCGAGAAAACGCACACCTGGCGGCCGTCGATCGTCCCGTGCCCGGTCACGACGCCGTCGCCGTACGGCCGGTTGGCGTCCAGGCCGAAGTTGGTGGAGCGGTGCCGCGCCAACTCGTCGAGCTCCACGAACGATCCCTCGTCGAGCAGCATCTCGATGCGCTCGCGGGCCGTCTTCTTGCCGCGGGCGTGTTGCTTCTCGACCGCGCGCGCGGAGCCGGCGTGCACCGCCTCGTCGGTTCGGCGCGCGAGATCGGCGAGCTTGCCGGCGGTCGTGTGGATGTCGTCGTGGGCTGGCGCGTCCTGCTGGGTCGTCACGATCCTGATCGTATCCACGACGGCGGACGGGTCCGGGGTGGCGCGGGACGGAGGCGTTTGAACCCGCAAGCCGAGCCTACGTGAGCCGGTACGCCGCGAAGCCAAGCTAGTCTCGGCGGATGCCGGCTTCGCCGTACACCGACCTTGATCGTCCGCCACTCACGGCCCGCGCTCTGGAACGCGCGCTGGTCGTGCCCGGCGGCCTCTGGCGGCGTATCGAGGTACGGGCCGAGACCGGCTCGACGAACGCCGACGTCGCCGACGCCGCCCGCCGGGGCGAGCCGGAGGGCCTGGTGGTGGTGGCCGAGCGGCAGCTGGCCGGGCGTGGCCGGCGGGACCGCCCGTGGGTCTCGCCGCCGCGCGCCGGCCTCACGCTGAGCGTGCTGCTTCGCCCCGGCCGCGCCGACCGGGACCAAGGCTGGGACGCGGTGCCGGTCAGCGACTTCGGCTGGCTGCCGTTGCTGGGCGGCGTCGCGTTGCACGAGGCGGTACTGCAGCGGGCCGAGATAGACGCGGCCCTGAAGTGGCCGAACGACCTGCTGGTCAAGGACGCGAAGTGCGCCGGCATCCTCGCCGAGGTGGTCGGCGACGCGGTCGTGCTCGGCATCGGTCTGAACGTCACCACACGGCCCGACGAGCTGCCGCCGGTCACCGGCCTGCCGGCGACGTCGCTGCAGATCGCGGGCGCCCGGACCACCGACCGCGATCCGCTGCTGCGGGCGCTGCTGCGCGGGCTGGCCCGATGGTACGGCGGCTGGCGCCAGGCGGAGGGCGACGCGGAGATGTGCGGTCTGCTGGGCGAGTACCGGAAGGCGTGCGCCACCATCGGCCGCGCCGTGACGGTGCGCCTGCCTTCCGGGGATGACCTGGTCGGTACGGCGATCACGGTGGACCGCGACGGGCGGCTGGTGGTCCGTACGGTGGACGGTGGCGAAAGGCCCGTCTCGGCCGGCGACGTCCTGCACGTACGCTGACCGCGTGGCTTTCCCGGACGACGTACTCACCGCGGAGGAGGAGGTCGTCCTCCACCTGCACCCGCACGCCAAGGCGGCGGTGCGCCCGATCCTGGTCTTGGCACTGGCCCTGGCCGCGACCATCGTCGCCTGGGTGATGTTGCCGACCAATGACGGCGGCCGGATCGGCGTCGCGGTGGTGGCCGGGACCGCCCTGTTCTTCGCGCTCAGCCGTGGTGTCCGGCCGCTGCTGGTCTGGCGGTGCACGCACTACGTCTTCACCGACGAACGGATCCTGCTGCAGGACGGCGTGATCGCCCGGGAGCGGCGTGACCTGCCGCTGGCCCGGATCAACGACCACGCGATGAGCCAGTCGCCACTCGAGCGGCTGCTCGGGTGCGGAACGCTGACCGTCGACTCGATTGGCGACCGGGTGGCCGTGCTCGCCGCGGTGCCGCACGTCCAACGCGTGCAGAGCATCCTGTACGAGCTGATCGACGCGGACCGCGAGGTGCACGCCGACGGCGAGGACGACGAGCAGCGGGAGCCGGACCGGCGCGGATTCCGGCTCCGGCGGAGCTAGCGGCGGTCGGCGCGCTCCTTATCCAGCTCGGACGCGAGCTCCGCGTCCAGGTCGTGTTCCGTGCTCAGCTCCGCGAAGCCGGCCGCCACGTCCAGCTCGGCGATCGCGTCCTCGTGGCCGTCGACCGGCGGCTTGAGGAAGACAAATGTCCGGTACGCCCAGAACCGGAAGATCGTCGCCACGCCCGCGGCGGCCAACGTGGTCGCCATGATGACCAGCTTGTGGTCCGTCTCGTTCAGATGGAAGCCGTACTTCGCGATGCCGACCGACCCGGACTGGATGATCATGCCGACCAGGTTGAAGCCGAAGAACAGCGTGTACTCGCGTTGCAGCGCGCTGCGCGTGTGGTGCCGGTAGGTCCAGTACCGGTTCGCCACATAGGCCAGCGTGGTCGTGATCACTGTGGCCAGGACGGTGGCCTTGACAGCGCCGATCGGCAGCGCCACGTACGTGATGGCCAGGTACAACGCGGTGTTCGCGGCACCGATCACGCCGAACGCGAGCGCTTCGGGAGCGAGACGGCGCAAGCGTTCCGTCAGCGGGCGGGCTGAAGGCATTGGACAACCTTACGGGGCAGTGGCGAGGACGCCGGGGTAGACGGACCGGGTTGACAGCGAAGTCACAGTCGCGGGATCGGGCTGGGCTCCGCGTCGGGCGCCGCCATCGGCGAGCGCGTGGCGCGGAACACGAAGCGCCGGTAGGACCAGAACCGGAACAGCGTGCCGAGCGCCGTACCGACGAGCTGTCCCGAGATGTTGTCGGCCAGCTGGCTCTGTAGCGCGGGCCAGAAGTGCCCGAGCCCGTAGTGGCTGATCGCCAGGCAGGCGAGCCCGATGGCCAGGCCCACGGCGTTGAGCGCGAAGAACGTCGTGTACTGCAGGGCCATGTTGCGGTGCTCGCGGTGGCGCCAGGTCCAGAATCGGTTGCCGACGAACGCCACTGACGCGGCGACGACCGTGGAGATCGTCTTCGCGGCCAGCGGCTCGAGGCCCACGTTCAGCAGCACGTTGAAGATCACGAAGTCGATCAGGAACGCGATGCCGCCGACCGTGCCGAACTTGCTGAGCTCACGGACGAGAGCGACCAGCCGGTCCCGCAGGCCGTGCCCGCGGCCCTGGTCTGACATCGAGGTGGTCGCGGGCACGGACCCGAGGGTACCGGCGCCTGTCACGGTCCGCTGATTTCGTTGACGAGTCTTAACCACCCGGCCCAGAGGGTGAGGTTGTCGGTACGGTCGGTGACGAACCTGAGAGCCGGCTAGGTTAGGCAGTTAGTCCGGTTTGCGAAGGGTGGCCAATCGCCCGTTCCGGCGATCCTGCGCGCAACTGCGTCATGGACCGATGAATCGATCGTGTATGCGCAGGCCGACCGAGGATTGTGCGGTTATCCACAGGTCCCTCCGGATGAACTTAACGGTAACTCGGCTTAGGCTGATGTGACTCCCATGACACCGGCCGGACCACCGGCCGATCCGTCATTGGTCAGCGCCGACCGAAGGAGATCGCCTTGTCCGTGCCGCCCACCTCACACCCCACCCTTCTGGCCTGGATCGACGAGGTCGCCGAGCTCACCACCCCCGACCAGATCGTCTGGTGCGACGGCTCGGACGACGAATGGGCCCGGCTCACCGACGCGCTGGTCGCGGCCGGCTCGCTGGTCCGGCTCGACCCCGTCAAGCGCCCCAACTCGTTCTGGGCCCGTACCGACCCCGATGACGTCGCCCGTGTCGAGGAGCGCACCTTCATCTGCTCGGTCGACCCCGAGGACGCGGGGCCTACCAACAACTGGGTGGCGCCCGCGGAGATGAAGGCCACCATGATCGGGCTGTACCGCGGCTGCATGAAGGGCCGGACGATGTACGTCGTCCCGTTCTGCATGGGCCCGCTGGACTCGCCCAACGCGATGTTCGGCGTCGAGGTCACCGACAGCGCGTATGTGGTCGCCTCGATGCGGATCATGACGCGGATGGGCACCGCCGTCCTCGAGGCGATGGGCGACGACGCGCCGTTCGTGCCCGCCCTGCATTCGGTGGGCGCGCCGCTCGAGCCCGGACAGCAGGACGTCGGCTGGCCGTGCAACGCGACAAAGTACATATCGCACTTCCCGGAGACCCGGGAGATCTGGTCGTACGGCTCCGGCTACGGCGGCAACTCGCTGCTCGGCAAGAAGTGCTACGCGTTGCGGATCGCCAGCGTCGCGGCCCGCGACGAGGGTTGGCTCGCCGAGCACATGCTGATCATCAAGCTGACCTCGCCCCAGGGGCAGGTCCGCTACATCGCCGGCGCGTTCCCATCCTCCTGTGGCAAGACCAACCTCGCCATGCTCGAGCCGACGCTGCCGGGTTGGAAGGTCGAGACGGTCGGCGACGACATCGCCTGGATGCGGTTCGGGTCCGACGGCCGGCTGTGGGCGACCAATCCCGAGTACGGCCTGTTCGGCGTCGCACCGGGCACGGACCAGCACACCAACCCCAATGCGATGCGTACGCTCGCCCGCGGCAACTCCATCTTCACCAACGTCGCGCTCACCGACGACGGCGACATCTGGTGGGAGGGCATGGGCGACCCGCCGTCCCACCTCACGGACTGGCACGGCGCCGACTGGTCGCCCTCGACCGCAACGGGCCCGGCCGCGCATCCGAACAGCCGCTTCTGCACGCCGATCAACCAATGCCCGATCCTCGCTCCCGAGTACAACGACCCGCGCGGCGTGCCGATCGACGCGATCATTTTCGGCGGCCGCCGCAAGACGACGATCCCGCTGGTCACCGAGGCGCGCGACTGGGTGCACGGCGTCTACCTCGGCGCCACGCTGTCGTCCGAGACCACGGCGGCCGCAGTCGGCCAGGTCGGCGTCGTGCGCCGCGACCCGATGGCGATGCTGCCGTTCATGGGCTACCACGCCGGCGACTACTTCCAGCACTGGATCGACATCGCCAAGGGTGCCAGTGGCGGCGAGGCCAAGCTGCCCAGGGTCTACTACGTGAACTGGTTCCGCCGCGGCGACGACGGCCGGTTCCTGTGGCCGGGTTACGGCGAGAACTCCCGCGTCCTCAAGTGGATCGCTGAGCGCCTCGACGGTCGCGGTTCGGCCGTCGAGACCCCGATCGGCCATGTCCCGACGCCGGAGGCTCTCGACCTGACCGGCCTGGATCTCCCGCCGGAGGACATCGAGGCCGTGCTGCGGGTGGACAAGGCCGAGTGGGAGGCCGAGCTTCCCCAGGTGACCGAGTGGTTCAAGCGATTCGGCGACAAGCTACCGGCCGTGCTCTGGTCCGAACTGGACGCTCTCCGCACCCGCCTGGGAGCCGCCTGAATCCCGGCTGGGTAGCTTAGGGGAGTGGAGTACGCGCCGCCGGCGCGGAGCGCGGCACCGTGAGCGCCGAGCGCTACGACGTCGCGGTCGTCGGCGCGGGTCCGGCCGGATCGGCCGCCGCCCTGGCCGCGTGCCGGGCCGGCGCCCGCGTCCTGCTTCTCGACCGGGCCGACTTCCCGCGCGACAAGCCGTGCGGCGACGGCATCGCGGCCGGCGCTCTCGATGTCCTGGCCGATCTCGGCGTGACCGGCGCCACCGACGGTTACCCGCCGAACGACGGTTTGCGCCTCATCGGCCCGGGCGGCGCCGACGCGGTGGCCGTCGTTCGGGTCGACGTACCCCATTTCCCGCGCCCAGCGGCGATTGCCGTCGCACATGACGCCGACGTGCCGGGGCACGGGCTTACCCACCAGCTTGGCGGCGAGCCGCCGCTCGGAGA
>JBKOWB010000428.1:0-18986 GCA_046724195.1 Actinomycetota bacterium | reverse complement strand
ATGGCCCCGCAGACGATCGACATGCAGAGCACGGGCGCGGCGTACTTTGCCCTGGCGCTGAACATCAAGGACATCCTGACGGTCGTCCACACGCAGTACTACAACTCGGGCTCGATGCTCGGCTGCGACCAGATGGCCGCGTACGGGCAGGGCACCGAGAACTTCCTGACCGCGCTCGCCTGCATCCAGCTGCAGAAGGGGCTCCGTCCCGATCAGGTCTCCCTCGGCCTTCCGGCCACCACCAGCGCGGCCGGTGGCGGCTACGTCTCGCCGACCGTGGTCAACTCCGCGCTTGACTGCCTGGCCCGCGGCACCAACTGCGGCTCGTTCCGGCCGCCGGCCACCTGGCCTGGCATCCGTGGCGCCATGACCTGGTCGATCAACTGGGACGTGACCGGCGGCAACGCCTTCGCCAACACCGTCAAGCCGCACCTCGCCACCCTGCCCTGAGTTCCCCTCCCCGACAGGAGTGACATCCCCCGTGAAGTTCAAGAAGAGGTACGCCGCCGCCGTCGCCGTTGCCCTGACCGGAGCGGCCGTGGCGATCCTGCCGATGGCCGCGTCGAACGCCGCCGAGGCGTGCGCCCCGGCGTGGAGCGCCTCGCAGGTCTACGTCGGCGGCAACACCGCGTCCCAGAACAGCCATAACTACCGCGCCAAATGGTGGACCCAGAACGAGAGCCCGGCCACCCACAGCGGCCAGTGGGATGTCTGGGCCGACCAGGGGGCCTGCGGCGGAAGCACCCCGCCGACCACCCCGCCCACGACCGGGCCGACACCGCCGCCGGGCACCGGTACGAAGATGGCGGCCGCGCCGTACATCTATCCCGGATGGGGCAACCCACCGGCACCGTCGATGGTCATGAACGCCACCGGCGTGAAGGCTTTCACTATCGCGTTCGTGCTGGCCAACGGCTGTAACCCGGTGTGGGACGGCGAGGGCGGCCTGACCGGCGGCGCGCACGCCAGCACGATCAACGCCATCCGAGCGGCGGGCGGCGACGTCGTCCCGTCGTTCGGCGGGTGGAGCGGCAACAAGCTCGGCCCGAACTGCGCCACGCCGGACCTGCTTGCCGGCGCGTACCAGAAGGTGATCGACGCGTTCGGCCTCAAGGCGATCGACATCGACATCGAGAACACCGACGAGTTCGAGAACCCGACCGTGCAGGACCGGATCGTCGGTGCACTCAAGATCGTCAAGCAGCGCAACCCGTCCGTCAAGACGATCCTCACGTTCGGGACCACGCCGAACGGCCCGTCGCCCACCGGCGTCCGGCTGATCAACCAGGCCAAGGCGCTCGGCGCGAACGTGGACATCTTCGCGCAGATGCCGTTCGACTTCGGCGGCGGCGCGGACATGTACGCCAGTACGGTCGGCGCGTCCGAGGGCCTCAAGAACCAGCTCAAGACGATCTTCGGCTACACGGACGCGCAGGCGTACTCGCACATGGGCATCTCCGGCATGAACGGCCTGTCCGACCAGCAGGAGGTGACCTCGCCGCAGACGTGGACGCGGATCCGGGACTACGCGAAGAGCAAGGGCTTCGCCCGGTTCACGTTCTGGGCGGTCAACCGGGACCGCGGTTGCCCGGGCGGCGGCGTCGTCTCCAACTGCAGTGGCATCGCTCAGTCCGACTGGGAGTTCACCCGGATCAGCGCCGGGTTCTAGCAGCGACAAGCGTGCGGCCGCGGATCGCTCATCGGTTCGCGGCCGCGCGCTTGCGCAGTTTCTTCACCGCCCAGCCGGCGGCGGCGATGACGAAGAACGCCACCGGCAGGCTGACCTGCGCCGGCGTGCCGCGTCGGGATGGCCCGGGGTGGCGCGGCGGCGGTAGGGTCGCCGCGCGATGGACACGTTAACCAGGCGAGGCCGGGCGGTCCGGGTCGCGGTCGCGGCGCTCGGGACGGCGCTGGTGCTCGCCGGCACGCTGTGGGGCGGGGACGACGACTTCCCGTTCGGGCCGTTCCGGATGTATTCCACCGCGCCCGACCCGGACGCGGACGCGCCGGACACCCGCGTCGAGGGCGTCGACACGACCGGCCGCACGGTCGAGTTGACCGAGACCAACAGCGGGCTGCGCCGGGCCGAGATCGAGGGGCAGCAGCACGCGTACGTGGAAAACCCGAGCCGGCTACGGCAGGTAGCGATCGCCTACGCCGACCGGACGCCGGGCGCCGCGCCGCTGAAGGAGGTCCGGATCGTCATCCGCTGGGTGGGCATCGAGCACGCCCGGCCCACCGGCACGAGCCACGATCAGGTCATCGCCGAGTGGACCGCGCCATGAACCGCCTTGTCGCTTGGCTCACCGAGCCGGTCCCGCGCGGGCGCGTCGCCGCTTTCCGTACGCTGATCTATCTCTTCGTCGCCGCCGACCTGGTGATCTTCACGCCCTGGGTACGCAACCACGCGAGCACGCCCGGCGACCTCTACCAGCCGCTGCTCGTCGGCCGGTTGCTGCCGTTGCCGGTGCCGACGCCGCTGCTCGTCCACGCCATCTTCTGGATCCTGCTCGCCGCGTCGCTCGCCGCGTCGACCGGGAGGGCCCCGCGGCTGCTCGGCTGGACGGTCTTCGCGCTCTACTTCGAGTGGATGATCATTGCGATGAGCTACGGCAAGGTCGACCATGACCGGTTCGGCCTGCTCGTCGCGCTCGCGGCGTTGCCGACCGCGGGCCGGGCCCGGCACGGCGACCAGACGCGCACCGAGGCAGGCGGCTGGGCGATGCGGGTCACCCAGATCGCCGTGGTGTGCACCTATTTCCTCGCGGCGTGGGCGAAGTTGCGGTTCGGCGGACTCGACTGGGTGACCAGCTCGGTGCTGGCCCGGGCGATCGTCCGCCGTGGTACCGACTTCGCCGATCTCATCGCCGGCGTGCCGTACCTGCTGATCCTGGCGCAGGTCGGGATCATCGCGTTCGAGCTGGTCAGCCCCGCCATCTTCGTCTTGAGGCCGCGGTGGCGGAACTGGGCGGTGGCGTTCTTCTACTCGTTCCATGCGATCACGTTCGCGACCATCACGATCTCGTTCGCGCCGCACCTGGCCGCGCTCACCAGCTTCCTGGCTCTCGAAAAAATGCGTCCCGTCGCGTGGGCGCGCGGTTTCGGCGCCCGGAAGCGGGGACAAGTTAAGGAGCATGAGCGACCGGTGGTATGAGAGTGCCGTCATCTATTGCCTCGACATCGACACGTACCAGGATTCGAACGGCGACGGTTTCGGCGACATCCGTGGCCTGATCGGGCGCCTCGACTACCTGGCGCGGCTCGGCGTCACGTGTATCTGGTTGAACCCGATCCACCCGTCCCCGGACCGCGACGACGGCTACGACGTCGTGGACTTCTACAACGTCGACGCCCAGTTCGGCAACCTCGGCGACTTCGCCGAACTGCTGCATCGGGCCGGAAACCTCGGCATCAAGGTGATCATCGACCTGGTCGTGAACCACACGTCCGACCAGCATCCGTGGTTCCAGTCGGCGCGATCCTCGCCGGACTCGCCGTACCGGGACTGGTATGTCTGGTCCGACACCGCCCCGCCGGACCGCCGCCAGGGCATGGTGTTCCCCGGCGAGCAGGACGAGACGTGGAGCTACGACAAGACCGCCAAGCAGTGGTACTACCACCGGTTCTACAAGTTCCAGCCGGACCTGAACATCAAGAACCCGCAGGTACGCGAAGAGATCAAGAAGATCTGCGTGTTCTGGCTGCAGCTCGGCGTCTCCGGGTTCCGGATGGACGCGGTGCCGTTCATCATCGAGGAGACCGAGCCGGGCAACCCGAACTCCCCGAAGGACATGGACTTCCTCACCGAGTTGCGCCAGCACATCCAGTGGCGCAAGGGCGACGCGGTCCTGCTGGCCGAGGCGAACGTCGAACCGGACCAGCTCAAGCACTTCTTCGGTGACCTCGGCGGCTCGGGCAACCGGATCCACATGCTGTTCGACTTCATGCTCAACGGCCGGCTCATACTCGCGCTCGCCCGCAAGGATGCGGAGCCGATCATCGACGCGCTGCAAGACACCCCGACGCCCCCGCCCGGCGGCCAGTGGGCCACGTTCCTGCGCAACCATGACGAGATCGACCTCTCCCGGCTCACCGCCGAGCAGCGCGCCGAGGTGCTCGCGCAGTTCGGCCCGGACGAGAACATGCAGCTGTACGGGCGCGGCATCCGGCGCCGGCTCGCTCCGATGTTGAACAACGACCGCAAGCGCATCGAGCTCGCGTACGCCCTGCAGTTCAGCCTGCGCGGCACCCCGGTACTGCGGTACGGCGAGGAGATCGGGATGGGCGACGATCTGTCGCTCAGCGGACGCAACTCCATCCGTACGCCGATGCAGTGGTCCGTGTTGCCGAACGGCGGATTCTCCACCGCCCCTCCCGACACGCTCGTACGCCCGGTGGTCTCGACTGGCGAGAACGGATATCCGAAGGTCAACGTCACGAGCCAGCGCCACGACCCGGGCTCGCTCCTGTCGTGGTTCGAGCGGATGATCCGCACGCTGCGCGAGGCGCCCGAAGTGGGCAGCGGCACGTGCACCCACGTCGACGTGCCCGGGCCGCGCGGCGTCCTCGTGCACCGCGCCGACGACGTCACCGGCACGATGCTGTTCGTCCACAACCTGAGCGAGGATGCCGCCACCCTTGACCTGAGCAGCCTGGCCGAGGAGGCGGAGTACCCGAACGACGTGCTGGCCGACCGCGAGTACGGCGACCTCGGCAAGCTCGACGCGGTGGCCGTCGCCGGGTACGGCTATCGCTGGATCCGGCTGCGTCGTTACTCGTGAGTCGGGTTAGGCTCGGCCGTCCGACCAAACGATCACCGCTCGGAGGCCCGCCATGACCCAGCCCACCCGCGTCGCGATCGTCACCGGGGCGGCCCGGGGCATCGGTGAGGCGACCGCGCGCAAGCTTGCGGCCGACGGCATGGCGGTAGCGGTCGTGGACATCGACGAGGCCGCGTGCGCCGCTACCATGACGGCGATCCACGACGCCGGCGGCACCGCGCTGGCGGTCGGTGCCGATGTCTCCGACGCGGTCCAGGTGGCGGCGGCCGTCGAGCGGGTGGTCGCCGAGTTGGGCCCACCCACCGTGCTGGTCAACAACGCCGGCGTGCTGCGCGACAACCTGCTGTTCAAGATGACCGACGACGACTGGGAGGCCGTGATGGCGGTCCACCTGCGCGGAGCGTTCCTGTTCAGCCGGGCGGTGCAGAAGCACATGGTGGACGCCGGCTGGGGTCGGATCGTCAGCCTCTCCAGCACGTCCGCGCTCGGCAACCGGGGACAGGCGAACTACGCCGCCGCGAAGGCCGGCATCCAGGGCTTCACCAAGACACTCGCGATCGAGCTTGGCCGGTTCGGCATCACGGCCAACGCGGTCGCGCCGGGTTTCATCGTCACCGACATGACCGCGGCCACGGCGGCCCGGGTCGGGATGGACTTCGAGGACTTCCAGAAGGCCGCGATCAGTCAGATCCCGGTCGGCCGGGCGGGCCGACCCGAAGACGTCGCGAACACCATATCGTTCCTGGTCAGCGAGGGTGCGGGGTTCGTCTCCGGGCAGGTCGTCTACGTCGCCGGCGGTCCACGCGACTGACCGGCCGGCTTGCTGGGTGACGGTACAGTTAAGCATTGTGAATCGACGGATGACCTCTCGTAGCGTGTCGCTGACCAGCACATTCATGCTGCTCGCGGCCGGCGGCGTGGCGGCCTGCGACAGCGGCAACGACACCCAGGACGAGGGGTTCTACTGCGCCGACGAGAACGGCGTCGTCGTGGACGAGGACAACTGCGACGACGGCGGGAACGCCGGCCTCGGCCTTCTCCCATTCTTCATCTGGCACTCATCGGGTTACCGATCTGGTTACCCGGTCGGTTACCGGCTGCCGCCGGGCGGCAGCAAGTTCGCCTACAACGACCGGGCCGCGCGCGCGTCGTTTGGCCTCCCAGCGACCGGGCGGATCGCCAACGGGACGATCAAGACCAGCGTGGTGGGCAAGGGCGGTTCCGGCACCGGCAAGTCGTCGAGCAAGTCCGGCGGCTGAGCGGTGCGGCGAATCCCGTACGGCCCGGTCCGGGACGGCTGGCGGCTCACCAACTACAGCCTCGGCCTGACCTACAACGACACCGAGCTGCCCGACGGCACCATGGAGTCGTACTGGCAGGAGGGGCCGTACTACGACTTCACCGAGGGCGAGATCGAGGAGCTGGAGACCGCCACCGCCACGCTGTACGCGATGTGTCTCGAGGCCGGCGACTGGATGGTCCAGCACTGCCCGCGCAACACGCCCGCGGGACGGCGGGACGGCTATTTCGCGTCGGTGTGCAATCCGTCCACGTGTTTCCTGGCGCGGATCGGCATTCCCGAGTACACCCACGAGCAGATCATCCGTACCTGGTGGGACGGCGACCCGCAGACCTGGACGCATGCCGACAAGGACCCGGACGGCAGGCTGCCGACCGAGACGCCCGACTACTCGCCGACCGTCTACGGCCGCTTCGACCTCTGGTACAACGGCGCCGGCAGCACGCCCAAGCTGTTGGAGTTCAACGCCCAGACGCCGACGTCGCTGGTCGAGGCCGCGGTTATCCAGTGGCACTGGCTGGACCAGACCAATCTGACCCAGCACCCGTGGCGGCAGTGGAACTCCATCCACGACCGCCTGGTCGGCTGGGAAGCTGCCGACGGCGAGCCGGCCAACCCCGGCGCGTGGCGGCGCAACATCGGCAAGCTCCGCGAGGCCCGTCCCTGGCTACCGGAGAAACCCAAGATCTATTTCGCGTACGAGACGTCGGAGACCACCGGCGAGGACCGGATGAACGTGGCCTATCTGATGTCCACGGCGGAGGAGGCCGGCTTTCCGGTCGAGCTGATCGCGATGAGCCAGATCGGGTGGGACGTCACCGGCGACCGCGTGCTGTTCGTCCCCGCGCCCGGCCAGGAGCACAAAGCCGAGCCGATCGACGTGATCTTCATCCTGTACCCGTGGGAGTGGTTCTGGAACGAAGAGGGCGGCAAGGCGTTCTTCCGGAACATGGCCGACCCCACGAAGCACGGGACGGTGTGGATCGAGCCGCCGTACAAGGCCGCGCTCCTCGGTAACAAGGCGCTGCTGCCGGTGCTGTGGAAGCTGTTCGGCGAGGACCCGGAGCGCGGCAAGTACCTGTTGCCGGCGTACTTCGCGGAATCCACGGCCGCCGCGTCGCTCACGTCGTACGCGAAGAAGCCGGTCTGGGGCCGCGAGGGCGGCTCGATCACGCTGATCAAGGACGGGGTAACGCTGACCGACACCCCTTCCGAGTACGGCGCCGACGGCCGGTACGTGGTCCAGCAACTGAGCGAGCTGCCGTCGTTCGACGGGCTGGAAGGGACGGTGCACCCGGTGATCGGCTCATGGCTGATCGACGGCGAGCCGGCTGGGATGGGCATCCGCGAAGGCCTGGGCGTCGAGGGCCTGGTGACGAAGAACACCTGCTACTTCGTCCCGCACACGATCGGCGCTGTGTAGCTGGTCGCCGCTCCGCAATCCGACTTGGTGGACGAGTCAAGTCAGGGGCGCGGGCGGTTGTGCCACAGCCACCACAGACCGACCATCGGCAGCACCAGAGGCACGTAGCCGCAGCCGCTGCCGTAGTCGGACCAGACCGTCGCGTCCGGAAACGCCGCCTTGTCGCCGATGCTCAGCGTGCCCACCACGAGCACCCCGATCAGCTCGATCGAACAGCTGGTCAACGCGATCAGCCGGCCCCGCCTGCCGCCGATCGCCAGCCCCACCGTGGCCGCGATGTAGATCACCGCGGCCGCCGCGGACAGCAGGTACGCGAGCGGCGCCTCGTGGAACTTCGTGGCGATCTGTACGCCCGCGCGGGCGCTCGCCGACAGCGCGAAGATCCCGTACACGAGCAACAGGACCCGCCCGGGGCCGGTGCCGATCGCGGCGTCGCGGGGTCGCGTCGTCGAAGAGGGCTCAGCCACCGGTCACCGACGCAATCTGCTGCAGCCGCAGCACGAGAACCGGAATCACCAGGCAGGCGACGCCGAGGATCAGGTTGCCCCATCGGGTCGGCTCCAGCCGCGCCAGCACGAGCGCCGTCGGCGCGAACGCGATCGCGGTGATCAGGTACCCGATGAACGTGGACGTCTCGCTGGGCCGGGAGCCGTCGAAGAGGCCGACGACCGCGACCACGACGAGCACCGCGACCAGGAGCCCGAGCACCGCCGTCGCCAGCAGGTCGAACCGGCTCGGCGCACGGTTCAGCCCGGCCCGAGCCAGGCACCATACTCCGAGCGCCAGCGCCGCGACGATGGTCGCGACGGACAGAGGACCGTTCACCGGGACAGCGTACTGATCAGCGCGCGCGTGCTAGCTTTCGGCCGGGACGGGATCACCGGCGAAGGGCGGCGGGCGGATGCGGTTCGGACTTTTCGGTACGGGACCATGGGCCCACATGGCGCACGCCCCCGGTCTCGCGGCGCACGACGACGTCGAGTTCGTCGGTGTGTGGGGCCGGAACGAGGCGAAGGCGGCCGCACTCGCGGCCGAGTACGGCGCGAAGGCGTACCCGACGATCGACGGACTGATCGAGGACGTGGAGGCGATCGCGGTGGCGCTGCCGCCCGACGTGCAGGCCCCGATCGCGCTGCGAGCCGCCCGCGCGGGCCGGCACCTGCTGCTCGACAAGCCGGTGGCCTTCGCGCCCGCCGACGCCGACGAGATCGCCGCGGCGGTGGCCGACCGCAACCTCGCCTCGATCGTCTTCTTCACCCGGCGGTTCATGCCGGCACTCCACCAGTTCATCGACCAGGCGGTGCGGACCGGTGGCTGGATCGAGGCCCGGGTGGACCACGTCGGCTCGATCTACACCGAGGGCAACCCGTTCGGCGAGTCGGCGTGGCGCCGGGAGAGCGGCGGGCTCTGGGACGTCGGCCCGCACGCGGTCGCGCTGGTCCTGCCGGTGCTCGGCGCGGTGACCGAGGTCGCCGCGATGGTCGGCGCGCGGGACATGTCGCACGTCCTGCTGCGACACCTGTCCGGCGCCATCAGCACCCTGGACCTGTCGGTGGACGTGCCGCCGGCGGCCGCCCGCGAGGAGGCCGTGTTCGCGGGCGAAGCGGGTGTCGTCACGGCTCCGCAGGAGCCGTTCGAGCCGGTTGCCGCGTTCGGGCACGCGCTGAATGAGCTCATCGCGGCCGCAGCGGGTGAGCTGCGCCCGGCGCTGGACGTCCGGTTCGGCGCCGAGGTGACCGCGATCCTGGCCGCGGCGGACGAGGCGGCCCGGACCGGCCGTACCGTCGCCGTGGCCCGCTAACGGCACCGCCACATACGCGAAGGCTACGCGAAGAGGCTGAACGCCGACCCATCCGAGGCGGCGGCAGCACCGAATCACCCCTGATCGGCGTTGATCTCCAGGAGAGTGGAGGGCTGAGTGCATGACGGAGCACGGCGGTGCCCGCCGGCCGGACCACCTGTCCGCGGTCCGCGACCCCTCCGCGGTCCGCGACCCCGCCGCGGTCCCTGACCCCTCGGCGGTCCCCGACCCTGAAACGCGGCTGGGCGCGGACGCGGCGGAGCAGCGGGAGGCCCGTACCCGGGCGATCCTCGCCGCCCCCGACCTGGTGGTCCGGACGGCGCCGATGGTCGGCGGAGGCAAGGTGACCGTGGCGTCGTCGGCGCTGCAGGACGCCGCCGTCGTGTTGCTCGGCGCGGACGCGCCTCCGTCCGGCGGCCGCGTGTTCGAGCTCTGGACGATCCGCGGCACGACGCCGACGTCGGCTGGGGTGCTGGCTCCGGGGCAGGCTTCTGCGGTGCAGATCGTCGACGGCCTGCCCGGGAGCGACGCGTTCGGCGTGACCGTCGAGCCGGCAGGTGGATCGTTGGCGCCCACGCTTCCGCTGGTGGCCACGGTCCAGCTGACCTGAGGGGTACGCCCCGCTCACATCACGATGACAGTGCCTCCTCGACGGCCGCGGTGGTCCGTTCCTCGTCGCCCGTGGCCAGGAGATCGAGTAGCGCCCCGCGCAGCACCGCCAAGACCGACGTGCGCCGGGCCGCGCCGCCGGGGGTATCCCGCTCCTGCGGCGACTGCGCCTCCGCCAGTAGCGCGAGCCAGTCCTCGACCGTGTCGCGGGCGAAACCGGACCACGGGCCGTCCGGCTCGACCAGCGAGCGTGCGTACGCCTCGGTCCACAGCGTGAGCAGCGCTCGATGCTCCGGCGAGGCGAGCCAGGCCCATACCTCGCGGGCGATCTCGACCATCCCGCCGCTGGTCCGGATGCCGCCGAGCATTGCGAGCTCGTCGGAGCGGGCGCGCGCGAGCAGCGCCCGTACCAGGCCGTCCTTGGAGCCGAACAGGAAGAGCAGCACGCGCGGGCTGGAGCCGATCGCGGCGGCGAGCGGTCGCAGCGACAGGTCGCCCAACCCCTTCGCGAGCACGTAACTGTACGCGGCCTCGAGGAGTTCGACCTGGCGAGCACTTGCCCCGGCGGTGACCACGGGAGCATTCTGGCACTGAAACAGTCGTTTCAGTGAGAGGTGCGGGATCGTGATCATTCGGCGATTGGGCAAGCCGGGAGACCTCGGCTGGGTCGTGATGGCACACGGCGAGGTGTACGCCGCGCAGTTCGGCTGGGACATCAGCTTCGAGGCCCTCGTGGCGCGCATCGTCGCGGACTACGCCAACGGCGCCGATCCGGAACGGGAAGCGGCGTGGATCGCCGAATCAGGCGGCGAGCGCGCCGGCTGCGTGTTCCTCGTCGCGGGCGAGGACAATACGGCCAAGCTGCGCATCCTGCTGGTGCATCCGGACGCGCGTGGGCGCGGCCTCGGTACGCGTCTCGTGGACGAGTGCCTCGCGTTCGCGCAGGCCGCGGGTTACCGCGCCGTCACACTGTGGACCAACGACGTGCTGACGTCGGCGCGCCGCATCTACCAGGCCGCCGGCTTCGAGCTGGTGGACAAGAAGCCACACCACAGCTTCGGCAAGGATCTGGTAGGCGAAACATGGTCCAAGACCTTCCCCGCGATCTTGGACTAGACGTTGGCCTCAAGTTAGGGGACCGTGCGCTCGATGGCGGCCGGACCATCGCGCTCCAGCTCCTTGCGGGCGCGCTCGATGTTCTCGGGCGTGGGGTCCCGGCCCTCGGCGACGGCCAGGTCTTCCGGTTCCCACTGCTGCTCGGCGCCGGTACGGAGCACCGGCTCCTCGCCGGGCTGCAGGAACTCCGGGGTATCCGAATCGGGGCCTCCGCCGGTGATGAACGCGGACACCGCCACGTCGTCCTCCACGGCGTCCGCCACCTCCTCGGTCTCCTCCAGTGGCTGCCGCTGCTCGTCGGTCATGGTCTCCTCCAGGTGCATGCCCGATGCTCCGTCCTTCCTACTCCGGCTTTCCGGCCATGGCACCTTTCACCGAGCAGGACAGGCGCTCACCGTCCCTGCGGCCGGGGTCAGCACAAGGCTGGCGGTCGGCACGGTGACGCGATAGCCGGCGAGCCCGGCCGCCAGCCGTCACCGGCGCACCGAAGGGCTTAACTGTCCGACTGAAAGAGGTCCGAGTTAGATCACCAGTATGTCGAGCTCGAAGCCGTCCGCTGTCCGGTGCGCCACGGTGATCGAGTGGTGGAACCGGCTCGATCGGGATCCGGCTAAGTGCAGGTCTACACTGCTCAGCGGTATGATGTTGGGCTGTGGGAGGGAACCAAGTAGGCGTGGGTAACGTGGCGGGCTCGAGTGCGAGCTTGGTCAACGTGGGCTGGATACACTGACCGTTCCGGTACATTCAGGCCATCTGCACTGCTCTGGTGTTCCGCGCCTACGTGGCGTAACTTGCAGACCAGCGGAATGTTGTTGGGACGCGGTGTCTGGCCGGCGGCCTCGGGGAAGGCGCCGGAATGCGCAAGTTGGTCAGCGCTTCACCCGCGCAACGTCGACGTCGGCGTACGACGCCAGGAAGAGGGCAGCCGTGTACCTGCCGATCACCACCCGCCAGTTGGCCGATGGCACCATCGAAATCGCGCCGAGCGGAGAGATCGACCTCGACAACGCCCACATGATGCGGGATGCCGTCAATGACGCGCTGACCAGCTCGACTCCAGTCAAGATCTGCCTCGATCTGCAACGGGTGATGCTGATCGACAGCATCGGCATCGGGATCCTGGTGGCCTGCTTCCACGTCGCCGCCGCCAGCGGGGTGAAACTCGTGGTGAGCCACCCCAGCCCCACCGTGTACCGCCAACTGTGGGTCTCCGGTCTGGTCGGCCTGCTGGGCTGCGCCGAGCCGGTGTCCCCGCGTACATCCGTCGGGCTGCGCCCGTCCTGACCGCCGGCGGGCCCTCGCCCGTTCGGTGAACCGGTGTTGAATGCGGCACATGACCGTGCTGCGTTCCATCGGACTCTTCCTGCTCGCCGCGCTCGCCGAGATCGGCGGCGCCTGGCTCGTCTGGCAGGGCGTCCGCGAGCATCGCGGCCTGGTCCTGGTCGGCGCCGGCATCGCCGCGCTCGCCGCCTACGGCTTTGTCGCGACGCTGCAGCCGGACCCGCATTTCGGCCGGATCCTGGCCGCCTACGGCGGCATCTTCGTCGCGGGATCGCTCGGGTGGGGCGTGCTGGTCGACGGCTTCCGGCCCGACCGCTACGACCTGATCGGCGCGGCGCTCTGCCTGGCCGGCGTCGGGGTCATCATGTACGCCCCCCGCGGGGCTTGACAGGGCTGGCCGGCACCCGGCTCGCCGTCCAGACGGCGAGCGTTACGAAAGCCGGAGAAATTCGGCGCAGCGCTGCCAGGTCAGGTCGGACGCGGGGGCGTCGTAGTCGGTCAGCCCCGGGTCGGTCCAGAGGTGGCCGACGTCCGGATAACGGAACACTTCGAACGACGCGTCCGCCGCCGTCATCTCTGCCGTCCACCGCTCGACGTCCTCGGGGGGCGCGTACTCATCGTCGGGATCCGCGACGTGTAGCTGGGCGCGGAAGCCGGCGGGTAGCGCGGCGAAGCTGCCCCCTGTGCTGGAAAGAAGCAGCAGGCCGGAGGTCCGTGGACGCTCGCGCAGCAGCGCGTTGGCAATGCTCGTACCCATGGAGAGGCCGGCCAGGACGGCGTCGGCCGGAAGGTGGCGGACGGCCTCCCGGGCCCGCTCGAGCATGGTCTCCCAGCCGACCTTGTCCGCGAGTGCGAATCCCTCGTCCAGCGTGTCGGCCGGAGTCACGCCGTACAGGTCGGGCGCGACGACGTGGTGTCCGTCGGCGCGGAACCGTTCGGCGACAGCGCGGACAGCCGGGCGCAGTCCGTAGACCGAATGGAACAGCGCGAGTGAGGCCATGTGGCCAATGGTGCCCGAATTGCTCGGCGGAGCGGGGGAGTTCCGGACCGGCGGTGGGTTCCGTAACCAGGTCGGGCCGTCACGGATCGGCTGTACGGTCTAGAACCCGTCGGACGGGCCGGCCTCGTTGAGCAGCCGGACCAGCTTCGCGGCGTCGACGTCCGGGCCGTACGCCGGCGTGCCGGGCTGGTAACGCCAGGATTCCTCGAGGCCGCCGATGTCGACCGCGTCGAAGCCGATCTCGTCGACCAGGGCCAGCACGGTCCGCTTGGTGTCGGCGTCGTCGCCGGTTACCGGCAGCGCCCGCCGTCCCTCGGTTCCCGGCGGCTGCGGGCGCTCCAGAAGCTGATGGGCGTAGATGTTGTTGAAGACCTTCACGACCGGCCGGTCGAGTTGCTCGCGGACCCAGCGTGCGGATGGCGCGCCGTCGTCGATTGCCTTGATGTGCCCGTCGCGTTGCGGGTAGTAGTTCATCGTGTCGATCACCGCCGCGCCCGGTGTGGTGCGGTCGAGCAGGCCGTCCGGCAATTCGAGAACGGCCTTGAGCGGAAGCGCAACGATCACAACCTCGGCGTCGCGAGGTGCATCGGTCACCGCGGCCGGGTGCCCGCCGGTCCGCTTGGCGACGTCGGTGAGCGTTCGCGGGCCCCGTGAGTTGGCGATCGAGACGTCGTGTCCGTGCTGGACCAACAGCTGGGCCAGGTTGCCGCCGATATGTCCGGCGCCGATGATGCCGATCTTCATGGCTACACCTCCAAGGTGCCTCAAGCCTTACCGCTCGGCGCACGGTCGTCGCGCGACGTTCGTCACGACCGTTGGCCGGCTCCCGCTGATTGATCTTGGTCAGGAGCCCGTCCGGGCTAGTCGTCGAGCTGAGCACGCTCGATCTCGCCGAGCGCCCGGGTCAGACAGCCGGCGATCGGTTCCTCGACCTCACCCGAGGCCCCGAAGGCAGACCCCGGCGCCGGCGTGTCGTCGAGCAGGTCCGCCATAAGCAGAGCCGCGTGGCGGGCCAGCACGTCCGGTTCGGGCGGCGCCTCGCCGTCGTCGTGGACCCCGAGCGCGCCCGCCAGCAGGATCAGCACCACGTGCGGGTCGACGTCCGGCTGCCACTGCGCCGCCGATCGCACGCAACGCTCGAGGACGTTGCGGATGTCGTCGCCGTCCAGGCCCTCGGGATGGGTGTCCTCCAACAGGAGGCGTACCGCCGTACCCACGATCAATCCGACCAGGGCCGGATCCAGGACCGCGAGATCGCGCGCGGCCTCAGCCAATGCCTGGTCGTCGCGCTGCCGCGCCGCGGAGACGGCCGCGACTGCGGCCGCCGCGATCGGCCGGGCCGGCGCCGGAAGATGCCGCCAGGACTGAGTCATGCCGGGACCGTAGCGCCGGCCTCCGACAGAACTTCCGGCAGACGTGAACGCGCGGCGCTTTTGTCGGAGGGTGCTGGCAGGCTACGAGACATGACTGGCACACGGTTGCATGAGGCAATGGCCGTCCGGGTCGAGCGCGGCGAGTTCCCCGGCATCGTCACACTCGTCGCCCGCGACGACGACGTGCACGTCGACACGATCGGCGTCACCGAGTTCGGCGGTGATGTGCCGATGCGCCGCGACACGGTCTTTCGCATCGCGTCGCTGACCAAACCGATCATGGCGGCGGCCACGATGATCCTGGTCGAGGATGATGTGATCGATCTCGAGGAGCCGGTGGCGCAACTCTTGCCCGAGCTGGCGGGCCAGCGCGTTCTCGCGCACGTCGACGGCCCGCTGGACGACACGGTCCCGCTCAAGCGCCCGATCACGATCGACGACCTGCTGACATACCGGCTCGGCTTCGGCATGATCACCGAGCCGGAATTCGACCCGCCTTATCCGATCAACGCGGCCGCCACCGAGATGCGGCTGGTGCTCGGCGAGCCCGATCCGCGGACCCCCCATGATCCCGATGAGTGGATCCGTCTATTCGGGTCGCTGCCGCTGATGTTTCAGCCCGGCGAGCGGTGGAACTACAACGTCGGCTCGCTCGTCCTCGGCGTGCTGCTCGCGCGTGCGGCCGACCAGCCGCTCGGCGATCTGCTGCAGGAATGCCTCTTCGACCCGCTCGGCATGCGGGAGACCGGATTCTGGCTGCCCGCGGAGCGCGCGCGGCAGCTCCCGAAGTACTACGCGACCGACTTCGAGACGCAGAAGATGGCAGAGCGGCCGATCACCGGGCCGGAGATCTGGAGCAGCCCGCCCGTCTTCCCGTCCGGCTCCGCCGGCCTGGTGTCCACGGTGGACGACTATCTGACGTTCGCCCGGATGCTGCTCGACCGCGGCGTGCACGGGGGCACCCGCCTGCTGTCCGAGAAATCGGTCGAGCTGATGACCACGAACCACCTGACCCCCGCACAGGTCGCGAGCGCCGGCCAGCTACTCGGGGGCAGCGGCTGGGGCCTCGGGCTGGCGGTGACCGTTGCGCCCGACGAGATCTCCGGCCCGGGCCGGTACGGCTGGTCCGGCGGCTACGGCACGACGTGGTTCAACGATCCGAACGAACGCCTGATCGCCATCGCCATGACCCAGGTGAGCGACTTCCTGTGGAGCGGCGCGCTGACCGAGTTCGACAAGCTGGCGTACGCATAGCGCGGAAAGTCGCTACTAGGGTGGGCTGATGACCAGCCTCGATGCGGTGACTGCCTGGGTGCAGAACTACCGGGTGGCATGGGAGTCCAACGACCCCGACGACATCGGCAACCTCTTCGCCGAGGACGCCGCATATTTCACCGAGCCCTACGCGAAGCCGTGGCTCGGGCGCGACCAGATCGTGAAGAAGTGGTTGAAGAACAAGGACGACCCCGGCACCACGACATTCGAGTGGCATCCACTGCTCGTCATGGACGACTTGGCGATCATCGAAGCCAAGACCGGCTATCCGACAAAGGTATTCAGCAACCTGTGGGTCGTGCGTCTCGACAATTCGGGCCAGGCCCGCCAGTTCACCGAGTGGTGGATGCTACATCCCAAGAAGGCGTGAGCGCCCGGCTTTCAGGCCGCTGGAAGCACGACGTCGGCGCGGTGGATCGTGTGGACTGACGGCTTCAGCGTGCTGCCCTCGGTAAGGGTGCCGTCGGTACCCAGGTTGCGGGCGTAGCGGGGGAAGGCGCCACCCGACACCTGCAACCGCAGCCGATGGCCGGGTAACAGGCGGTGGAAGCACGGGTCGAGTTCGAGCCTCAGCCGCTGCACGTCGCCGGCCGGCACCGCGGGGTCGAGGCGGTGGAGGCGGTCCGAGAAGTTGCGGGAGCGGCCGCGTTCGTCCACGTCGCAGAGCCGGACGAAGACGTCGGCATGCGGGTTGTCCACCGCGATCGCGAGTTCGACGACCGGTGAGCCGGCGACATCGACCGGGGCGGTGAGCGGCTCCGAGGTAAACGTGGCGACGTCGGCCCGGGCTTCGAGCTTGCGGTTGTCGCGTACGCCCATCTCTCCGGTCATGACCCGGCCACCCACCGACGGGGTCGGATCGACCGGATCGTACCGGAAGCTCACGATCGCATCCGGTTCGGCGGCGGCCAACCCGGCCGGCCGCCCGGCAGAGCCGAAGCGATACCTCGCCGGAGACGTGGCCGGCGGCCAAGCGTCGAGCTCGTGCCAGGCCCCCTCACCGGTGCGGAAGACGTGGACCGGGTGGTTCCGTGCGGGGCCGTCATGGGGGCGACGGACGTGGCCGTCGGCACCCCGGAGACCGGCGGCGCGCCGGCCGCGCCGGCCGGCCGGAGGACGGTCGATGACATCGCCGGCGAGGTGGGTGTCCAGCCAGGCCAGGCTTTCGCGGTTGATCAGCCCGGCGGCCTTCGTCGCGGTGTCCAGGTGGGTCCACGGTCCGATGGTCAGCGCCACGTCGACACCGCGCTCGCGCAGGGCGGCGTACTGCTCCAGCGTCTGATCCAGAAACAGGTCCTGCCAGCCGCCGACCAGAAGCACCGGCACGTCGACGCGACGCAGTGCCTCGCCGGCCCGGTACCGCACCCAGAACGGATCGGCGGCGTCGGGATGCGACAACCACGTCCGGTACCAGGGGGCGCGGCCGACCAGCAGCGGGTCGGCGGCGTCGGGCAGCGGCAGCCCGGCCAGGACCCGCGCCAGCTTGCGGCCGGCCGTCGCGGCACTGACCAACCGGCGGAGCAGGCCGCCGTCCTCCTGCGTCGCGACCTGGTTGCTCCAGCCGAGGAAGTCCCCGAGCGTGAACGAACCACGACCGAAAACCGCCTCCCGGAAGTCGTGGGGGCCGACGTACACGATCGCGGTCTTGACCTCCGGCGGCGGGTCCTGCAGCACGGCCCATTGGGTCCAGCCGAGATAGGAGCCGCCGAGCGTCGCGAGCCGGCCGTCGAACCAGTGCTGCGCCCGCAACCACGCAACTGTGTCGTGGCCGTCGTGCGCCTCCTGCGCCATCGGCTCGAACGTGCCACCCGAGCCGAACGTGCCGCGAACGCTCTGGATCACGACGTGATAGCCGCGGGCGGCGAACATCCGGCCGTGCAGGCTCGAGGTCGGGAAGCCACGACCATATGGGGTACGGATCAGGATCGTGCCGCGCTGGCTTGTCATCGTCGGCGCGTAGTGGTCGGCGAGTAGGAGCACGCCGTCGCGCATGGGCACGCGGACGGCCGCGACGGTGTAGGAGTTGCGGGCGTTCGGTGCGCCGAGCGCCCGGGCCAGGGCGGCGTCGGCCAGCCGTCGCCTTCTCGACGTGGTCATATGGGTCGTGCTGCCCCTACGGATGCCGGTGCGGCATATCTACGACTCCGCGTACCGGGTCGGCGGGAACGGGTGGTCCTCGCTGAGCGGTATGGTCTCGCCCTCGTCCTCCTGGCGCGCGGCTATGCCCTCGATCTCCTGGTACGTCTCCGTTTCGGTGATGTCGTACGGCAGGGCGGCATCCGCGGCCGGCGGGACATCCTCGGAGTCGTACGGCTCGAGCCCGGCCTCGACCCTCTCCCGCTCGGTACGTAGCGCCAGCTCGTCGTCATCTGGACGGGCGGAGGCACCGCCGTGTTCGTGGCGGTCGCGGTGCGGAGCCGGAATGTCGCTCTCGAACGGTTCGGTGGACATCGTGTCTCCCGATTTTCGGCGGTCGGTGTACGCTCCCGATCCTCCCTCGCCGGTCCGCCCCGGCCAATGCCGGCTGGCGCCCAAACCGGCGTCACTCCGCCGACGGAAAAGGCCCGAGCTACCGATGCCCGGCGTCCGGACGATCCGGGACCGTGGGACACGGCCGCTACGAGGGGGAATGCGAGGCGTGAACGGCATCCGGCGTTTCTGGGCGCGCCTGGGCATCGCGTTCGTCGCGGGTGTGACGCTGCTCGCCTGCGACACCCCGGACTCCGGAACGGCTCCGGATAGCCCGATCACCGCGGTCCAGGCGGTCGGTAACCACTTCGTCGACGGCAATGGACGGTCGTTGCGACTGCTCGGCTTCAACGTCGCCGGCGCGGAGTACTCCTGCATCGACGGCAGCGGCGTCTTCGACACGCCCGACGGGGAGGCGCCGTCGGACCCGGTGGTCAAGGCGATGCGGCGATGGCGGGGCGCCACCGCCGTTCGCGTGCCGCTCAACGAGCAGTGCTGGATCGGGCTGCCCTCGGTGCCGCCTGCGTACGCGGGCGAGAACTACCGGGAAGCGGTCCG